>DATMSN010000335.1:0-1828 GCA_035565375.1 Duganella sp.
CCGGCGACCCGCCGCCGCCGCCGCACGCCGCCACCAGGCCCGCGCACGCCACCATCACCAGCCATCCCGTGAATTTTTTCATGACCGTGTTTCCCATAACTAGAATAAGTGAATCGCTAAAAAAACCGGCTCAGCGCGTCGACAGGCGCTCGGCGACGATCTTCGGCGTGATAAACACCAGCAGCTCCGTCTTGTCGTTGGTGCGCGAATTGGTGCGGAACAGATAGCCCAGCACCGGCACGTCGCCCAGCAGCGGCACCTTGCTGGTGGTGTTGCGCTCGGTCTGCTGGTAGATGCCGCCCAGCACCACCGTACCGCCGTTCTCGACCATCACCTGCGTCTTGACGTGCTTGGTGTCGATGGCGAAGCCGGCGCGCGTCTCCTGCCCCACGCTGTCCTTGTTGACGTCGACGTCGATGACGACGTTGCCGTCCGGCGTGATCTGCGGCGTCACCTCCAGCCGCAGGTTGGCCTTGCGGAACTGGATCGACGTCGCGCCGCTGCTGGTGGCGACCTGGTAGGGCAGCTCGATGCCCTGCTCGATCAGCGCGATGGCCTTGTCGGCGGTGATCACGCGCGGGCTGGAGATGATCTTGCCGGTGCCGTCGGCCTCCAGCGCCGACAGTTCCAGGTTGAGGAAGCGGTTGGCCGCCGACGAGAACAGGCTGACCGCCAGGCTGCCGGCCTGGACGCCGTTGATGTTGCCGGCCGGCAGGTTGACGAACTGGGTGTTGTTGTAGGCGCTGTCGGTCAGCTTGACCTGGCCGGTGGTTTCGCCGACGCCGGTCAGGTTGCCGCCGATGCCGATGCGGGTGTTGCCGTTGCCGATCTGGTAGCCGGCGTCGCCGCCGCGGATGGTGCGCATGTCGGCGAAGCCGAGCTTGGCGCCGAGGTTGCGCGTGAAGGTGTCGCTGGCCTCGACGATGCGGGCCTCGATCAGCACCTGCTTGGTGGCGACGTCGGTCTTGGCGATCAGGCGGCGCACGTCCTCGAGCTTGGAGGCGATGTCGGTGACGAACAGCTGGTTGGTGCGCGGCTCGATGATGGCGCTGCCGCGCTTGGACAGGATGCGGTTCTTGGCGTCGCCGCCCTCGAGCCCGAACACGGTCTTGAAGGCCTCGGCCTTCTGGTAGTTGAGCTGGAAGATCTCCGACTTGAGCGGCTCGAGGTCGGCGATCTGGGCCCGTTGCTCCAATTCGAGCTTCTCCTTGGTCAGCAATTCCTCCTTGGGGGCGATCCACAGCACGTTGCCGTTCTTGCGCATGTCCAGGCCCTTGGCCTGCAGCACCACGTCGAGCGCCTGGTCCCACGGCACCTCCTTCAGGCGCAACGTCAGGTTGCCGCTGACGCTGTCGCTGGTGATGATGTTCAGGCCGGAGATGTCGGCGATCGCCTGCAGCGCCGCGCGCACCTCGACGTTCTGGAAGTTGAACGACAGCTTCTCGCCGCGGTAGCCCTGCGAACCCTGGGTCAGCTTGTTGGGGTCCTCCTTGATCGGCTTGACGTCGACCACCAGCTGGGTGTCGCTCTGGTACACGGTCTGTTCCCACAGCCCGCGCGCCTCGATCGTCAGGCGCGTGTTCTCGCCCTGCGGCACGCTGGTGATCAGCGCCACCGGCGTGCCGAAGTCGCCGACGTCGAGCCGGCGGCGCAGCGTCTCCGGCAAGCCCGTCTTGAGGAAGTCGACCACCACGCCGGTCGGCGTCTGGCGCACGTCGACCGCCACCTGGTTGTTGGGCAGGTCGACCACGACGCGGCCCTCGCCGTTGGCGCCGCGGCGGAAATCGAGGTCGCGCAGCATTTGGCGGCCAGTGGCAGCCGGATGGGC
>DATMSN010000336.1:0-6394 GCA_035565375.1 Duganella sp.
CCGACCTGCTGGCGCTGACCATGCTCACGCCGCCGGGCGAATGGGGCGCCGACGTCGTCGTCGGCAACAGCCAGCGCTTCGGCGTGCCGCTCGGCTTCGGCGGCCCGCACGCCGGCTACCTGTCGACCCGCGACGAATTCAAGCGCAGCATGTCCGGCCGCCTGGTCGGCGTCACCATCGACGCCCAGGGCAACAAGGCCTACCGCCTGGCGCTGCAAACCCGCGAGCAGCACATCCGCCGCGAAAAAGCCACCTCCAACATCTGCACCGCGCAGGTGCTGCTGGCGGTGATGGCGTCGATGTACGCCGTCTACCACGGCCCCAAGGGCCTGCTGCAGATCGCCCAGCGCGTGCACCGCTACACCGGCGTGCTGGCGGCCAACCTGAAGACGCTCGGCTACACCGTCACCAACGACACCTTCTTCGACACGCTGACGGTCGCCGTCGCCAACGCCGAACAGCTGCACGCCTCGGCCCACTCGCACGGCGTCAACCTGCGCGTGATCGACGCCTCGCACGTCGGCGTCTCGCTCGACGAAACCACCACGCGCGAAGACATCGCCCTGCTGTGGACCGTGTTCGCCCACCCGGTCGGCGGCCCGGCCCACGGCCCGGCCTTCGACACGGTCGAAGCGGCGGTGGCCGAATCGTTCCCGGCATCGCTGGCCCGTTCGAGCGCCTACCTGACGCACCCGGTATTCAACCGCTACCACTCCGAAACCGAAATGCTGCGCTACCTGCGCAGCCTGGCCGACAAGGACCTGGCGCTGGACCGCACCATGATTCCGCTCGGTTCGTGCACGATGAAGCTGAACGCCACCAGCGAAATGATCCCGGTCACCTGGCCCGAGTTCTCCAACATCCACCCGTTCGCGCCGGACAGCCAGACCGTCGGCTACCGTGAAATGATCGGCCAGCTGGAAGAGATGCTGTGCGCGGTGACCGGCTACGCCGCCATCTCGCTGCAGCCCAACGCCGGCTCGCAGGGCGAGTACGCCGGCCTGCTGGTGATCCAGGCCTACCACCAGTCGCGTGGCGAGGGCCACCGCAACATCTGCCTGATTCCATCGTCGGCGCACGGCACCAACCCGGCGTCGGCCAACATGGTCGGCATGCAGGTGGTGGTCACCGCCTGCGACGCCAACGGCAACGTCGACCTGGCCGACCTGAAGGCCAAGGCCGAACTGCATTCGAAGAACCTGGCCTGCGTGATGGTGACCTACCCGTCGACCCACGGCGTGTTCGAGGAAGGCATCCAGGAGCTGTGCGAGATCGTCCATGGCCATGGCGGCCAGGTCTACATCGACGGCGCCAACATGAACGCGCTGGTCGGCGTGGCGGCGCCGGGCGCGTTCGGTGGCGACGTCTCGCACCTGAACCTGCACAAGACCTTCTGCATTCCACACGGCGGCGGCGGCCCGGGCGTCGGCCCGATCGGCGTCGGCGCGCACCTGGCCAAGTTCCTGCCGAACCAGCGTTCGAACGGCTACATCCGCGACAACGCCGGCATCGGCGCGGTCAGCGCCGCGCCGTACGGCTCGGCCAGCATCCTGCCGATTTCGTGGATGTACATCGCGATGATGGGCGCCGAAGGCCTGACCGCCGCCACCGAGACGGCCATCCTGAGCGCCAACTACATCGCCCGCCGCCTGTCGCCGCACTATCCGGTGCTGTATTCGGGCCACGACGGCCTGGTGGCGCACGAGTGCATCATCGACCTGCGCCAGCTGCAGGACGCCACCGGCATCAGCAACGAGGACGTGGCCAAGCGCCTGATGGACTTCGGCTTCCACGCCCCGACCATGAGCTTCCCGGTGCCTGGCACCTTGATGATCGAGCCGACCGAAAGCGAATCGAAGGCCGAGATGGACCGCTTCATCGACGCCATGATCGCCATCCGTGGCGAGATCGCCAAGGTGGAAAGCGGCGAATTCGACAAGCTGGATAATCCGTTGAAGTTCGCGCCGCACACCGCCGAGGTGCTGACCGCCGACAAGTGGGAGCACAAGTACAGCCGCGAAGTGGCGGCCTACCCGGTGCCGTCGCTGCGCAAGCAGAAGTACTGGCCGCCGGTCGGCCGCGCCGACAACGTCTACGGCGACCGCAACCTGTTCTGCGGCTGCGCGCCGATGAGCGACTACGAGTAAGCGTCGGCCGGCGCGGCAAACGCCGCGCGCACCGAAAAAAAGCAGGCGGACCTCGCGGTTTCGCCTGCTTTTTTTATTGTAAGATGGCTATCCTTTTATCTCGGGGAGCCGAACGATGCAGCCACTGTCTCTGCCACGCCTGTATTTGCTGCGGGCCGTCTATCTGATGATCGCCTTGGGACTGGCCATGCTCGTCGGACCGGGGATCATCCATCATGACAAGCCGTGGGAGTTCATGCAGGGCGTCGTCAACTGCATGCTGGCCGCTTTCGGCTTGCTGTGCGCCGTCGGCGTGCGCTATCCGCTGCAAATGCTGCCGGTGCTGCTGTGGGAGCTGATATGGAAAACGCTGTGGCTCTCGATCGTCGCGCTGCCGGCGTGGCGCGCCGGCCAGATGGACCAGACCATGGTGGAGAATGTGTTCGCCTGCCTGCTGGTGGTGGTGATACCGGTGGTCATGCCGTGGGGGTATCTGGTCGAGAATTATTGGAAGCGTCCCGGCGACCGCTGGCGCGGACCGGCCGCAAGCCCGGCCACGCGCGCGTGAAAATGGAGCCACCGGCACGCGAGCATGGCCGATTACGCGCTACGCGCTCTTAAGGCCTACCGGAAGGTAGGCCGCCCCTTCGATGGGCCCCCGGGCGGTTAGCGGGCCTCGCCCGCTAATCCGCCCTACGTGGTTTATCTTTTCTCACGCGCCAACCTCGGAAACACGGGCGGATTAGGCGGGACGCCGCAATCGCCCATGCCCGCGCCGCCGCCGACGCATGCGGTGCGCGTTCAGTTTCTAATCGAGGCCAGCCGCAGGCGCACCACACGCGGCGAGCCCGGTTGCTGGGGGGAGTTCGGTTCCTGACCCTCGTCGAGTTTGAACATCGCCACCGCCTCCGACAGATTGAGCGCCTGCCGCTGCAGGCCGGTGGACGCCGCCGCCGCCTGGCGCACCAGCGCCAGGTTCTGCTGCGTCACCTGGTCCATCTCCAGGATCGCCATGTGCGCGCCCTGCAGCCCCTCGGCGTTCTCGGCGCTGGCCTCGCTGATCTGGCCGATGATGTCGCCCACCTTCTGCACCGAGGCGACGATCTCCGCCATGCTGTCGCCGGCCTCCTCCACCGAGCGCGCGCCGCCCTCGATCTCGGCCACCGACTCGGCGATCAGCGCCTTGATCTCGTGCGCCGCCGTGGCCGAGCGCTGCGCCAGCGACAGCACGTCGCTGGCCACCTGCGCGAAACCCTCGCCCTGGGCGCCGGCGCGGGCCGCCTCCACCGCCGCGTTCAGGGCCACCAGATTGGTCTGGAACGCCAGGCCGTCGATCACGCCAACGATGTCGACCACCCGGCGCGAACTGCCGCGGATCGACGCCATCGTCACCACCAGCCGCTGCACCACGCTGCCGCCGCGCACCGCGAAATTGGTGGCGCAGCGCACCAACTGATTGGCCAGCTCCGCGTTGTCGGCGGTGCGCGCCACCGTGGAACTCAGCTCGCGCATCGCGCCGCTGGTCTCGCCAAGCGAGCTGGCCTGTTTTTCGGCGCGCTGCGTCAGGTCGGCACTGCCCTGGGCGACCGAGCGCGAGGCCGAGTCGATCGATTCGGCCGACGCCAGTATCGTCTTGAGCGTGGTGTTGAGATTGCGGATGCTGGTGTCGAGCGCGCGCGATGTCTCGGAGATCTCGTCCTTGCCATAGACCCTGTTCTTCACCGTCAGGTTGCCCTCGGCCAGATCGATCGCCGCCGCGCCGATCTCGCGCACCTCCTTGAGCAGCGCGTTACGCACCGCCATCGTCACCAGCAGCGACAGGACGATCGACACCGCCACCATGATCGGCATCCACACCGAGACGCTGGTGAACTCCGATTCGGCCTCCGAGAACGCGCGTTCGCTGAGCGACTGTTCCAGCTTGGACAGCTCCTCGAGCCGCTGCGACACCACGTCGAACGCCCGCTCGGCCTTGAACATGGCGTTGGCGGCCATCGAATGGTCGGCCATCCCCAGCTCGATGACGTCGGCGACCGCCTTCACGTACTGCGCGTGCGCCGCCTGCGACTGCACCACGAAGCGGCGCTCCGCGGGATTCGATTGGGTGACCATTTCCAGCTGCGCGAACTGGCGGTCCAGCACCGCGTGGCGGGTGTGGATGCCGCGCACCAGCGCGTCGACGCGCGCGGTGGCGAAGCTGGCGTTGATCCAGGTGAGCAGCTGGTAGATTTCGGTGTGGGCCCGGTTGGCGCCGGCCACCAGGTCGGCGGCCGCCTTCAGGCGCACCGCGCGCTGCTGCACCATGTTCTCAAGCGATTCGTTTTGCCGCACCATCCCGAGATAGGCGCCCGCCGACAGCGCGATCAGCAGGATCAGCACCACACCTGGCGCCAGCAGCAGTTTGGGACCTATACGCAGTTTGCTAAGCATGACAATTGGCCGTTCAGGGTTTGTAGATGCCGGCTTCCAGCGCCACGTCGTTCACCCGCAGCACGTAGGTGCTCTTGGCGGCGACCTTGCCGGTTTCAGGATTGCGGAATTTGTAATCGACCCAGCCCTTGCCCCGGCCCCTGGCCACGGCCACCATCTCGTGGCGGAAAGCCTTGCCGTCGGCGTCCGGCACGTCGAGGAAATCCTTGCCGATCAACGCGGTGGTGGGATGGGCGATGGTGATGCCGTGCAGGTCGCGCATCGCCAGATACAGCGAGCCGTGGTAGAACATCGGGTCCTTGCGATTGATGCGGGCGATCATCTCCTCCTTGCCGTGGATTTTGATGAACTGCGCCCCTTTTTCGGCCAGCGCGACGGCGTCCCTCTCGCAAGGCTCGGCGTTGGCAGACAAACAGCATAACAATGTGACGATTCCGAAGATGGCGCGCATGATTTTCCCCCGCAGGTAACATGCTGTAATCTACGCCCCGTACCCCCACGCAATCTTGCGCTGCCTCAACTCAGCGCCAGCGCTACCAATAAACAACAGGAAACCAAGCACCCATGATGAAACCCACAACCAAGGCGGCGCTGGTCTCGGCACTGATTTTCCCCGGATTGGGGCATCTGGTGTTGAAGCGGCCGCTGCGCGGCTGCCTGTTCATCGTGCCGGCGCTGCTGGCCGTCGGCTTCCTGCTGCGCACCACGCTGGCGCTGGCCAGCGCCCTGGTCGACGAGATCAACAACGGCACGCTGGCGATCGACCCGATCCAGATCGTCGCGCGGATCCATGCGTCCGGGGTCGACAATGCGGCCGCCAACGCCGCCTCGCTGGTGATCGTGCTGTGCTGGGTCGGCTCGGTGGCCGACGCCTTCTGGCTGGGACGGCGCGGACAGGGGTAGAATCGGACGGCGCTCCCGCGCTTCGAGGTTCAATCCATCACAGAAAAGGATACGCCATGAGACAGCCGTCGTTCGCCCGCCGCCGCCCCGGGATTCAGTTGGTCCTGCCGATATTGCTGCTCGCCGCCAGCGCCGTGACGGCCACCGCGCTGGCGCAAGCGCCGGCCATCCGCCGCACCGTGATTCAAAAGGGCGACGTCTCGGTGCCGGGCCGCGAGGCCGTCGTCGCCCGCGTCGAACTGGATAAGGGCGCGACGGCCGGACGCCATGCGCATCCGGGCGATGAGATCGGCTACGTGATGGAGGGCGAAGGCGAATTGCTCGTCGACGGCGAGGATCCGCGCCGCCTCAAGGCCGGCGAATCGTTCATCATCCCGGCCGGCACCGTCCACGACGCCGTCAACGTCGGCGCCGGCACGCTCAGGGTGGTCAGCGTGTTCGTGGTCGAAAAAGGCAAGCCGCTGGCGAGCGCCGTCAAGTAGCGCTCCCGCGCCGGTCAATCGGCCAGGCGGCCGACGGGGAACGCCGGCGGCAGCGTCTTGACCATGGACCACCACCGCACCCACAACGTCAGGAGGGTGCCGGCGGCGATGACGCCGGCCGGCATCAGCCACGGAAAATCGGGATGCCTGCGGTCCATCGCGACGAACAGCGCAAACGTCACGACCAGCGCCACCGCCCAGCCGATAACAATGCGCTTGGCGCGTAGCCGCGCGTAGTCCGGCAACAGCAGACAGGCCAGGGGCAGCGTCAGCGAGGCGAGCGCCAACGGATAGACGCGGGGTGCCAGACTGCCTGTATGCGCCAAATCGATGCAAACCAGACCGGCAAGCGCCACCAGCCAAATCCGCGCAAAGCGCAACAACAAGGCCCGGGCGAACACGCGGTTGATGTCGCGTGCCGGCGGCGCCGCCGGCGCCAGCCGATACAGCGCC
>DATMSN010000337.1:0-1721 GCA_035565375.1 Duganella sp.
TGTCGGCGGTGGCCGTGCCGGCCGACGCGCCGCCGCTGTTCATCGCGCTGGCCGCCGACGATCCGTTCTTCGCCAACGCCGGCTTCGGCCTGATCGACAGTTGGCGCGGCGCCAAGCGGCCGGTGGAGTTCCACCTGTACGAGCAGGGCGGCCATGGCTTCGGCATGTATCCGAAGGCGACCACCAGCACCGGATGGTTCGATGGTTTCACGCGCTGGCTGGGCATGCACGGCTACCTTAAGCCGCGCTAAACAATTCCCCGACCCAGGTCGCCGCCGCCGGGTTTCTTGTCATCGACCATCATAAGGAGGTCAATCCCGGTCCATTTTGTTGCAAACCCGATTCTCCCCATGTGTTGTGCGGATTTGGGATAACCGCTGCCGAATCAAGCGCCTAAGCTTTGATGACTCGATTGTCGAGCAGCGAATCCGATCACATTCCATGGAAGAGACATGATAATTGCAAATATCCCGCGCGCGGCGCCGGGCTGGCTGGACTGATAAATGAAACGCTACTTCAGTCTTCCTCACCTTGAACTGGTGTTGTTCCGCCTGCGCGTGCCGATCCTGGCGGGGCTGGCCGCGCTGACGGCGGTGATGGCGTTCTTCGCGCTGCAGCTGCGCATGGACGCCGGCTTCGAAAAGCAGATGCCCGTCGGCCACGAATACATCCAGACCTTCAACCAGTACCGCAACGAGGTGCTGGGCGCCAACCGCATCAACATCGTGCTGCGCGCCCGCCACGGGCAGATCTGGACCCAGCCCGGCATGGCGCGGCTGCACGCGCTGACGCAGGCGGTGATGTTCCTGCCCAATATCGACCGGCTCGGCGTGCAATCGCTGTGGACCCCGAACACCTTCGTCAACGAGATCACCGAGGAGGGCTTCCGCGCCGACCCGGTGATCCCCGGCACCGTCACGCCCGAGCGGCTCGACGCGGCCGCGCTGGCGCAGATCCGTCAAAGCACGGCCGCCGGCGGCTTCGTCGGCACGCTGGTGTCGCAGGGGCAGGACAGCGCCATGGTCATCGCCGAGATCAACGAGTTCGACGCCCAGGGCCGCAAGATCGATTACGTCGCCTACAACCACCTGCTGGAACAACGGATCCGCGCCAAGTTCGAGGACCAGGACTTCGAGGTGCAGATCATCGGCTTCGCCAAGCAGATCGGCGATGTCGCCGACGGCGCGGCCGGGGTCGTCAATTTCTGCCTCATCGCGCTGCTGCTGACGGCGCTGGCGGTGTACTGGTACTGCCGCTCGGTGCCGCTGACCCTGCTGCCGGTGCTGTGTTCGCTCGTGTCGCTGGTGTGGCAGTTCGGCACGCTGCGCCTGCTCGGCTACGGCCTCGATCCGCTGGCCGTGCTGGTGCCGTTCCTGGTGTTCGCCATCGGCGTCTCGCACGGGGTGCAGCAGATTAACTACATCGTGCGCGGCATCGCCGCCGGCATGGATTGCACGCGGGCGGCCAAGGCCAGCTTCCGCGGCTTGCTGGTGCCGGGCGTGCTGGCCCTGGCCACCGCGTTCGTCTCGTTCGCCACCTTGGTGATGATCCCGATCCCGATGGTCAAGGAACTGGCCATCACCGCCTCGATCGGCGTGGCCTATAAAATCGTCACCAACCTGGTGATGCTGCCGCTGGCCGCCTCCCTGCTCAGCGTGGGCAAGGACTACGCGAGCCAGGCGATGCGCTCGCAACTGGCGCGGGCGCGCTGGCTGGCGCCG
>DATMSN010000338.1:0-3035 GCA_035565375.1 Duganella sp.
CGGCGCCGTGCAGCGCCCAGGCGGCCACCGTCACGGCCGAAATCAGGCCGGCGCGGCGCGATGGCAGGGCGGCGCACAGGAGGTACAGCGCGATGGCTGCGATGAACAAGTAGGTCTGCATGACCCACAGTTTACACCATCGCTCAGTCGACGGCCGCCATCCGCAATTCGTCGTTGTGGTGGCGCTGCTGTTCCTCCATGACCAGCTGGCCCAGTTCGCGCTTGAGGGCGTTGAATTCGGCGGCGGCCGGGTCGCGCATGCGCGGCAGGTCGACCATCAGGTCGCGCTTGACGGTGCCGGGCCGGTAGGTCATGACGACGATGCGGTCGGCCAGGTAGATCGCCTCTTCTATACTGTGGGTGACGAAGATGATGGTCTTTTTCAGCTCGGACCAGATGCGCAGCAGCTCGTCCTGCAGGTTGCGCCGGGTCAGCGCGTCGAGGGCGCCGAACGGCTCGTCCATCAGCATGATCGGCGAGTCCAGCGCCAGCACGCGGGCGATCGCCACCCGCTGGCGCATGCCGCCCGACAGGTCCTTCGGAAAGCGGTTGCGGAAGTCGTTCAAGGACAACATGCCGAGCAGCTTGTCGACGACGGCGTGGATCTGCGCCTTGGCCATGCCCTTGATCTCCAGGCCGAAGGCGACGTTGTCGGCCACCGTCATCCACGGGAACAGCGCGTACTCCTGGAACACCATGCCGCGCTCGGGCCCCGGAGCGGTCACCAGCTTGCCGTCGGCGGTGATGGTGCCCGACGACGGCGGCGCGAAGCCGGCCACCGCGTTCAGCAGGGTCGATTTGCCACAGCCGGAGGGGCCCAGCAGGCAGACGAACTGGCCCTGCGGGATCTCCAGGTTGATGTCCTTGAGCGCCACCAGTTCGCGGTCGGCGGTCTGGAACACCTTGCTGACATTCGATACGACGATATGGGTGGCGCTCATGGCGGCTCCTAGTTTTCCAGGCCGCGGTGCCAGCGCAGCAAATGATTATTGAGTTTGTTCATGCCGACGTCGATGGCCAGGCCGATCAAGCCGATGCTGATCATGCCGGCGATGATCTTGTCGGACCAGAAGTACTCGCGCGCCTCCAGGATGCGGAAACCGAGGCCGTTGTTCACCGCGATCATCTCCGAGACGATCACCACGATGAAGGCGGTGCCGATGCCGATGCGCACGCCCGACAATATATAGGGGACGGCGGCCGGCAGGATCACGCGGATGAACATGGTGCCGCCGGTGGCGCCCAGGTTGCGGGCCGCGCGCAGGTAGATGCCGTCGACCTGGCGCACGCCGGCGATGGTGTTCATCAGCACCGGGAAGAAGGCGCCGAGCGCGATCAGGAACACGGCCGGCGGATTACCGAGCCCGAACCACAGGATCGACAGCGGAATATAGGCGATCGGCGGGATGGGCCGCAGCAGCTGCACCAGGGGATTGAGCCAGTCGTAGACCCTGGGCTTGGCGCCCATGGCCAGCCCGATCGGCAGCGCCAGCCCGGCGCCGATGACGAAGCCGACCACCACCCGATACAGGCTGCCGATCGAATCGGTGATCAATTCGCCGGAGACGGCCCACGCCAGCCAGCCGCCGGCGGCCGGATCGTAGGGTTGCAGCGGCAGCAGGTAGGCGATCCACTTTTCCACCACCGCCAGCGGCGACGGCAGCACCTGCGGATTGACCCAGCCGAGCATCGCCACCGCCTGCCACAGCGCGATGACCAGGGCCGGCACGATCATGCCGACGGCGGCCTGCCGCCACGAGGAGGGGGCGCCCATTTACTTCACACCCAGGTTTTTCTTGGCCGCGTCGAGCAGGTCGGTCTTGACCCAGTCCTTGGCCAGCGGCGGCTTGCTCATGCGGCCGACGCCGGTCTTGACCATGACGTCGGTGGTGGTCTGGATGTGCTCGGGCGTGATGTCGTAGCTGTACGGCGAATTGCCGATGGCGTCGTCGAAATCGTCCTTGGTGATCTGGCCCTTGAACACCACCTCGCGCACATACTTCTCGGCCAGCGCGCGGTTTTCGATGAAGGTCTTGGTCGCCTGCACGAAGCAGTTCATGAACTTCTCGGCCACCGGCCGCCGCTCCTTGTAGAACTTCTCGGTCATGACCATGGTGCGCACCGGCTCGCCGATCGGCGTGTCGTAGGGCTTGATGATCTCGGCGCCGAAGCCCTTGTTGATGGCCTGCGACGACTGCGGCTCGGACTGCATCATGGCGTCGATATTCTTGCCCAGCAGCGCCTGGTTGAGGTCGGCGTAGGCGAGGAACACCAGTTGCACGTCCTTGCCCGGCTGGTCGGAAAAGGTCATGCCGTTCCTTTGCAGCTCGGCCAGCAGCAACACCTCCTGGATGCCGCCGCGCGTGACGCCGACGCGCTTGCCCTTGAGGTCCTTGACGGTCTTGAGGTTGAGGTCGGTGCGCCCGACCAGCCGCGCGCCGCCCTTGGCGAAGCCGGCCACCACGTAGATCGGCGCGCCGCCGGCGCGCCCGGAAATGGCCGCCTCGGACGCCGTGGTGCCGACGTCGAGTTCGCCGGCGATGATGGCCTGCATCACGTCCAGCCCCTTGGCGAAGATGTGCTCCTCGACCTTGATGCCGCACTTGGGGGCGATCTCTTTTATATAGGCGACGGCGCCATAATGGGCGAACTTCAGGTTGCCAAGGCGGACCACGTCCTGCGCCTGGGCGCCGGCGGCCGTCGCCAGGGCCAAGGCCGCGGTTACCTTGCCGAGGGATGTTAGTTTCATGCGGTTTGTCTCCTGGTTTAGACCGGGCTGGGCCATAGCTATTATGTGCAAATCATACCAAGACGCATCTTGCGATACAGCAGAATTTTGCGCAATGTCCTGTCGCGCGCATTTTTCAACTTGCTTATGTCACAATGATATACATATCGCAACGCCGGCTCCCGGCCCGTCGCCCCACACACATCGAGAGGCTTGAATGCAGCACAACATTGTTGGACATCTCTTCCGCACCGTCATCATAAGCGCCGCGCTCGCCGCCATGCTCAGCGCGTGCGGTGGTGGCGAC
>DATMSN010000339.1:0-2986 GCA_035565375.1 Duganella sp.
CGGTCACGGCGCAGGCCATGCCGGGCGACGAGGAGCGCGGCGGCGCCGCCGGCTTCGACGGCTATCTGACCAAACCCATCGATATCGACGCGATGCCGCGGCAACTGGCGCTGGCGCGGCAACGGCGGCGACGAGCTCGCGACCCGGTTTGATCCTTGTCAACGCGCCGCGGTGAATAGGGAACAGAATTTCACTGTCGAGCGATGGGTTGCGGACCGGGGAGAGGGTGGAAAATGAGCAAATATCCTGCTGAGCGAGAGCGGCAACTCGCCAAAATCGTCCATCGCGAAGGCGCGCGCGGTGCGGAAATCACACAGATCAAACAGCTGCTGACACAGCTGGGCTACCATCCACCCGGCGACAAGACCGACCTGTACGGCGCCGACATGACCCGCGCGGTGCGCCTGTTCCAGGCCTACTTCCACCTGCCGGTGACCGGCAACCTCGACGTCCGCACGCTCAAGCTGCTGCGCCAGCCGCGCTGCGGCGTGCGCGACATACCGGAGGGCGTCGACCTCAAAGCCCTGGCGGAGACGATAGGCAACTCGGGATCGGAGTCGGACGACCCCTTCACCTTCCGCTTCAACAGCGGGCCGTGGGAAACCTACGATCTGCGCTACCAGGCGTATAACGGCTCGCCCGACCTGACGACGGAGGTCGAGTGCATCGACGCCGCGTTCCAGGTGTGGGCGGCCGTCAGCCCGCTGCACTTCACCCGCGTCAACACCGCCGACGGGGCCAACATCCGTCTCGGCTTCGAGTCCGGCAACCACGGCGACGGCTCGCCGTTCGACGGTCCCGGCCATATCCTCGCGCACGGCTTCTACCCGAGGACCGGGGTGGTCCACTTCGACGAGGCGGAAACGTGGCGCGACTGGCGCTTCGGCGACGCCGGCGGGGTCGACCTGTTCCACGTCGCCATCCACGAGATCGGCCACGCGCTGGGGCTGGGACACTCCAGGCTCGACAGCACCATCATGTATCCGTTCGCCCATAACGGCCGGCACACGCTGGCCGAAGAGGATATCCGCGGCATTCTGAGCCTGTACCCGTTCCGCGCCGGCGCGAACGCGCGCGCGACCGTCGTCAACCTGTGGGCCTTCGCCGGCGGCACGGGCTCGGCGCTGGTCGATTTCGGCCGGCGCCGCCGCTTCCTGGCGTTCGGGCAGACGACGTTCGTCGACTCGCTGAGCGATTACGACCGCGACAACGCGTGCGCGCTCGATGTGTTCCGCGTCGACGGCGAATTGGTCGGCAACGTCGGTTATGGCGGCGACCATCTCGGCACGAACGGCGCCCCCAGCAACTTGTTCCCGGGCGCCTACATCGGCGTCGGCCGCACGGTCCAGTTCCGGCTAAGCACCTTCCATTCATCCGATCTAGAGGCATATGGCTCGGGCTGCGTGCTCGCGCTTGACTAAGGAGGCATCAACCATGACACACTACGCAATCGTCGAGACGGCAACCGGAAAGATCGTGCGGATGCACTCCCACTACGTGTTTGGCAACGAGCAGCCGGTGACGTGCTCGGACGAGGAGCTGCGGGCGGCGCTGGCCGACCTGGGCGATCCGGCCCGGTTCGAGATCCATGCCGTGCCGGCGGACTTCGACCCGGGCGACCGCCAGAAAACGCTGCAGTTCGATCCCGCGCTCAAACACCTGCGCGTGGCCGCGCGCGCGCCGCGCCAGTCCGGCAAGGGGGGCATCTAAATGGACGCCTTTCGAGTCAACCTGTGGAATTTCGACGCCGGCACCACGACGGCCACCGTCAATTTCGACCGGGCCCGCTCCTTCGTCGCATGGGGCAGCATCACGTTCACCGATTCACGCAGCGACTACGACCGCGACAACGCCCAGGCGATCGAGGTGTATCGCATCGACGGGTTCGATGCCGGCGTGGTCGGCACGGGCGGCGACCACCTGGGGCCGCCGGGCTCGGACTTGAATTTGCGTCCGGGCGGACGGGTCGGCTTCGGCCGCAGCGTCACTTTCCGGCTGCGCACGATGCACGTCGACGACCTGTCCAGCTACGGCGTGGGGTGCGTGATCACACTGGACTAGGCGCGGATCGCGGGCGAGGCGTGCAATATGGGCAATATGGGCGGCTTAAACGCTTGAAGCCGCCGCTGTATGGCCTTTCGGCATTGATTATTACTCGATGCTGAGGCATATTGCTTATTTATGAACGTATCGCCCCAGACATTTATCCTGTTTTCGCTCGGCGCCGACCTGATTCTCTGCGCGGTGCTGGTGTTTTTGTGGTGGCGGCACAGCGACGAAAAACACGCGATCGCCTGGGCGGCGGGCCAGGTGGCGCTGACCGCCGGCACCGCCGTGTGGTATCTGGGGCCGCCGGACTGGCCGCGCTACGCGCTGGCCACCACCGCGCTCACCGTCAGCGTGGCCGGATTCTGGACCGGCACGGAGTTCTTTCTTGGCAACTTCAAGCGGCGGCACGTGCGTCTCGCCGCGCTGGGCTTCTCGCTGTTCGGCTGCGTCGTCTACGCCGCCTGCGCCGGACGGGCGCGCTGGCTCGAGGACGTCACCGCCTTCGCCTACGGCCTGACGTTCCTGTGGATCGGCTACCGCCTGGCGAGCAACCGCAACCACTACCGCCTGCTGGGCCTGATATTGGTGGCGCGCGGCGCGCTCAACCTGGCCAACGCCCTGGGCCTGGTGCCGCCGGTGATCGAGGCCTGGTTCATCTGGTCGTTCCTGGTCAAGGCCGGTTCGCTGCTGTGTTTGATCCACGCGGTGCAGGAAAAGATCCAGAAGCGCTACACCCGCGCCATCGATAGCCTGAGCAAGGGGTTCATCGTGTACGACGCCGACGGCATCATCCGCTCCGCCAACGAACGCAGCGCCGCTTTGCTCGGCCGTGCGAAGGCCAAGCAGCTGATCGGCACCCACGTGGCCGACCGGGTGCCGGGCATCAGCCGCGAACAGGTGGCCGCGCACTTCCGGCGCTTCGCCGCGGCGGCGCGCT
>DATMSN010000340.1:0-4560 GCA_035565375.1 Duganella sp.
GCCGGCCGCGAGCGGATCGGCGCCGCCGGCGTTGCGCTGCACGTCTTCCATGATGCGGTAGGCGCTGGCCGATACGCTGGCGTTCCAGCCGGCGCCGTTGCGGGTCTTGACGGTCACGCCGCTCTGGAGGTGGCGTTCGTCGCGCGTGTACGGGGCGAAGGCGGCGGCCGGGAGCACGAAGACATTGGCGCCGTCGGTGACCCGTCCGGACCAGACGGTGTTGCCGGCGGCGTCGCGCAGGAAGCTTTGATTGCGCGTCACGCTCTCGTTGCTCCACCAGGCGATGAAGCCTTCGGCGCTGACCGTACGATTGAAGTCGTAACCGAAAGTGGCCTTGACGGTGTTTTGTTTGGTGTGGTCGATGGCGCCGGCGTTGGCACCGAAAATCGCCCGGGTGGTGCCGAACGGACCGGTGTCGTAGCGGATGCCGGTGACCGGCGTGGTTGCGCCCGCGCCGGCCGGCGTGGCGAAGACCCCGGCGCCACTGGCGGTGGCGGTGTAGTAGCCCATCGGCTGGCTGGTCGAGTCCTGATGGTTGACCATCAGCTTGTACCACAGGCCCGACGCCAGCCTGTCGCCGAGCAGCGCCGAACCCTGGTAGTTGCGGTAGTGGTCTTTGAGGCCGTACTGGTCGAAGGACTGGTCCTGCATCGCCACCCGCACCGAACCTTCGAATTTCGCCGGGCGGCTGGTGGTGATGGCGATCGTGGCGCCGATCGAGTTGCCGGGGTAGAGCGCCGAGAAGGGGCCGTACAGCACCTCGACGCGGCGCATTTCCTCGGGCGCGATCATGTTCCAGCGGGGCGCGTCGAAGCGGCCGAGGAAGTTCGACAGCAGGTAGCCGTCCATCGTGACGAGCGCGCGCGGCGCCTGCGTGGTGGAGAAACTGCGCCCGCCGACCAACGCGTTGCGGTCGCCGCTATAGCGCTTGCGGATGGTCATGCTGGGCATGTTGCGCAACGCGTCCTCGGGGTTGAAGATGTTCTGCTGCTGCCGCAGTTCCTCCTGGGTCTTGGTGACGCTGGTGACCGGCAGGTCGGGATCGAGGCTGCCGCGGGTGCTGTTGATGGTGACCGTCTGCATGGCCGCGTCGGCGTCGGTGTCGTCCGCGTGGGCATATGCGCAGGTGGACAGGGCGAGCGAGATCGCCGCGGCCAGCGGCCGTGTTGTTGTTTTCATTGTACGGAAGCGTAAAAAGGGATCAGGCGTGTTCGGCGTGTGCTTCGTCTTCCCGGCTCCAGTCCGGGAACGGATCGGCATAGCCGCGCCATGTGAGCATGCCGGCGGCGAATTCGACGTCGGTGAGCACGCAGGCGTTGAAGGCGGCCTCGATGGCCGCGCGGTCCATGCGGCGGCCGATGAATACCAGCTCGTTGAGCCGGTCGCCATACGGTTCCTCCCAGATCGCTTCGATCGCCTGCCGGTCAGGATCGCCCGGCGACGGCCACTGGGCCCTGTCACTGGCGGCCCACCATTGCCCGACCGGCTCCACGGCGGCGATGCGGCCGGCGCGCGAATACGCGACCGCCCAATCCGGCCGGCTGGCGAGCCAGATGTAGCCCTTGGCGCGGATAAGGCCGGGCAGCGCCTCGTCGAGGAAGGTGTTGAAGCGGGCCGGATGCAGCGGTTTGCGGTTGCGCAGCACGAAGCTGTCGATGCCGTATTCCTCGGTTTCCGGCGTGTGATGGCCGGCCAGCTCGCGCGCCCAGCCGGCCATCCGGCTGGCCTTCTCCAGGTCGAATTTGCCGGTGCCGAGTATCGTATGCAGCGGCACGGCGCCTTTTTCCGCGTAGGTGATGGTGGCGGTCGGGTTCAACGCCTTGATCACGGCGCGCACTTCCGCCAGATGTTCCGGCGAGACCAGGTCGGTTTTGCTGACGACGATGACGTTGGCGAACTCGATCTGCTCGGACAGCAGCGCCGCCAGCGTGCGGTCGTCGCCTTCACCGGCGGTTTCGCCGCGCTGGGCCAGGAAATCGGTGCTGTGGTAGTCCTTCAGCAGGTTGAGCGCGTCCACCACCGTGACCATGGTGTCGATGCGGGAGACGTGATTGAGCGAGTTGCCATGCTCGTCCTCGAAATCGAAGGTGGCCGCCACCGGCATCGGTTCGCCGACGCCGGTCGACTCGATCAGCAGATAGTCGAAGCGGTTCTCGGCGGCCAGTTTGCGCACCTCCAGCAGCAAGTCCTCGCGCAAGGTGCAGCAGATGCAGCCGTTGCTCATTTCGACCATTTTCTCCTCGGTGCGGGACAGCGCTGCGCCCGCGTTCTCGGCGCCTTTGCGCAGCAGGGACGCGTCGATATTCACCTCGCTCATGTCGTTGACGATGACGGCCACGCGCAAACCCTCGCGGTTGGCCAGCACGTGATTGAGCAGGGTGGTTTTGCCGGCGCCGAGAAAGCCGGAAAGCACGGTGACGGGAAGCCGGTAATCCGGATGGCCGGAGCGGGAAGGAATAGACATGTGGACAGCTCACTGAAAAGGCGCGGGCGCGCAGGGTTGTGCGGAATCGTTAATGCAATTGAGTTGCATCATAAATCCGTTTGATAGTTAATGCAACCGTGTTGCATTAACTATTTTCCCCTTGTTTTACTTTTTCGGTGCGCAGTGCGGGCAGGTGCCCTTGATGAGGAAGTCGATTTCCTGGCTCTGGAAGCCATCCGGCAGCTTGATTTTTTTCGGCAGCGCGACGTCGGTGAAGCAGGTCACTTCCTCGCATTTGGTGCATTGGAAGTGCGCGTGTTCGTGCGAATGGTGGCCGGCGCCGGCGCTGAAGCGCCAGACCTGGTCGGCGCCGGCGATGCGGTGCACCAGCTCATTCTCGGTCAGCCATTCGAGTACGCGGTACAGCGTGACGGAATCGAGCGCCTCGCCGGACAGATGGTCCTGGATTTCGTGGTGGGTCAGCGACTTCCCCTGACCCAGCAAGAAGTCGAGCACCGTCACGCGCTGCCTGGTGACGCGCGCGCCAGTGGCGCGTATCAGCGTTTCTGCCTGGTCGGTGGTGGAGGTTTGCATCATGCCGCGATTTTACCAGTTCCGGCCGGGCGCCGCATATCCGGCCGGAGCAGGCATATCAAAGCACGATGCCACGCCAATTGATGCTTTCCAGCTCGCTAGCGGCAACGCGTCAGGCCAGCGCCTCGGCGGGTCCGAAGAACTCGTAGTGGGTCTGCGCCGGCGGCACGCCCAGTTCCAGCAGATGCGATTTGACGGCTTTCATGAAGGGCGTCGGTCCGAGGAAGTAGGCGTCGACGTCGCGCGTGGCCGGCAGCCATTCCGCCAGCTGGTGCCGATTCAGATAGCCGGTGGCGTGCGGCTGGGGGCCGGCGTCGCTGGCGTTCTCGTAGCAGTAGAAGCGCCGCAGCTGCGGATGCTCTTGCGCCAGCGCGTCGATCTGGTCGCGGAAGGCGTGCACGCCGGCGTGGCGGGCGGCGTGGATGAAATGGACGCTGCGGCCGGTGGACAGCGCCGTCGTCAGCATCGCCAGCGTCGGGGTGATGCCGACGCCGCCGCTGATCAGCACCAGCGGCTTGTCGCCATCCTGTAGCACGAAATCGCCCGACGGCGGGAACAATTGGACGCTGTCGCCGACGTTGACCTGGTCGTGCAGGAAGTTCGACACCGCGCCGCCCGCTTCGCGCTTGACGCTGATGCGGTAATTGGCGCCATTGCCGGCCGCCGACAAGGAATACTGCCGGCGCGCCTCGTCACCGTTGATGGTGACGGATATGCCGATGTACTGGCCCGGTTTGTGGGCGAGGACGGCGCGGCCGTCGGCGGGCTGCAGGACGAAGGAGGTGATCTCGTCGCTTTCAGCCTTTTTGGACACGACCTTGAATTCGCGCGCGCCCGTCCAGCCACCCGGCGCGCGGGCGTTTTCGTCGTAGACGTTTTGCTCGGCGCCGGCCAGGATATCGGCCAACTGGCCGTAGGCGGCCGCCCAGGCGTCGATGACGGCGTCGGTCGCCACCTCGGCGCCGAGCACCTCGCGGATCGCCTTGAGCAGCGAGGCGCCCACCAGCGGATAGTGCTCGCGCTGGATTTGCAGCGAGACGTGCTTGTTGACGATGGTCGACACCAGCGGTCCCAGTTGCTCCAGACGTTCGATATTGCGCGCATACATCAGTACCGCGTTGGCCAGGGCGCGCTGCTGGTTGCCGTCCTGCTGGTTGGCCTGGTTGAACAGCGGCTTCACTTGCGGAAAGTCGCGGAACAGCGTCAGGTAGAAATGGCGGGTCAGCGCCTCGCCGCCTTGCTCCAGGATGGGGACGGTCGCGGTGATGATGGCTTTTTGTTCTGCGCTCAGCATGGTGGTCTCTCGTTGTTGGGAAGTGGTGATTTAAAGAAGTATACCGTATGAATGTTTAAAGCGGATGAGTCATTTTGTCCAACGCGTAGCTAGCCGATGAGAATGAGAAGTGTTATCATCTTCGCCTTCGCCCTCAACCAATCACGCTTATGTCCGATTTCGCCTTGCCCGCCGCGCGCCCTGGAGCGCATTTCCCCCTGACCGCGATGGCCGCCGTGATCGCGCTGCTGGCGGCGCCGGCCGTGCC
>DATMSN010000341.1:0-2614 GCA_035565375.1 Duganella sp.
GGCCGAGCGCATCGAGCGCCGGCTGGCGGCGCTGGCGCACTGGCCGGCCGAATGCGGCGAGCCGTTCCAGTTGCAGAAGTACGGCAGCACGCAGGAGTACCGGCCGCATTTCGACTGGCTCGACCCGGACAGCGGCGGCCATCGCAGCCACCTGCAGCGCGGCGGCCAGCGCCTGGCCACCTTCATCCTCTACCTGAGCGACGTGGAGCAGGGCGGCGGCACCGTCTTCCCCGGCATCGGCCTGGAGGTGTTCCCGAAAAAGGGCAACGCGCTGTGGTTCCTCAACACCGACGCCAACCACCAGCCGGACCGCCAGACGCTGCACGGCGGCGCGCCGGTGGTCAGCGGCACCAAGATCATCGCCAACAAATGGTTGAGGCAGGGACGCTACGGTTAGAATGTCGCAGACATCTTAACCAAGGAACTGTATGAGACTTGTGCGTTACGGCCGTCCCGGCAAAGAGAAACCTGGCCTGATCGACGACGAAGGCAAGCTGCGCGACCTGTCCGGCGTGATCGACGACATCGGCGCCGAGCAGCTGTCGCCCAAGGCGCTGCGCAAACTGGAGAAGATCGCGCAGGCGTCGCTGCCGCTGGTGCGCGGCAACCCGCGCTACGGCGCGCCGCTCGCGCGCGTGGGCAAATTCATCGGCATCGGCCTCAACTATTCCGACCACGCGGCCGAAATCGGCATGCCGCCGCCCAAGGAGCCGGTGGTGTTCATGAAGGCCGTCACCTGCGTCAACGGCCCGGACGATCCGGTGATGCTGCCGCAGGGGTCGAAGAAGACCGATTGGGAGGTGGAGCTGGGCGTGGTGATCGGCACGCGCGCGCAGTATGTCAGCGAGCAGGACGCGCTCAAGCACGTGGCCGGGTATTGCGTGGTCAACGACGTGTCGGAGCGGGCCTTCCAGCTGGAGATGGGCACGCAGTGGGACAAGGGCAAGGGTTGCGACACCTTCGGCCCGATCGGCCCGTGGCTGGTGACGCCGGAGGATATCTACGATGTGCAGAAGCTCGACCTGTACCTGGATTTGAACGGCAAGCGCATGCAGACCGGATGCACCGAGACGATGGTGTTCTCGGTGGCGCAGATCATCAGCTACCTGTCGAAGTTCATGACGCTCGAGCCGGGCGACGTGATCGCGACCGGCACGCCGCCGGGCGTGGGCCAGGCGCGCAAGCCGCAGCGCTTCCTGAAAAAGGGCGACACGCTGCGGCTGGGCATCGCCGGCCTGGGCGAGCAGCAGCAGGAGGTCATCGCCTGGCAGGCGCGGTAGGCGTCCTTCATGTGGTGATGGCGGCGCGCGCTATACTGGAGGTTCTACTTCGAGGAGTTTGGCATGGCGCCGATCAACGTGAAAGAGGCGGTCAAAGCGGCCAAGGAACAGTTGCTCGACTTGTATTCGGACGACCCGCCCCGCTCCCTCGCTCTCGAGGAAATCGAGAAGGTCAACGAGGGCGGGCGCGAGCTGTGGGCGGTGACGTTGGGCTTTCACCGGCAAAAATCGGTCATCCCCAACAGCACCAATACCATCGCTTCGATGTATTTGCCGGCGCCGGTACTGGAAAATCGCGTGTACAAAACGCTTTTTATCGACGCGCACACGGGTGAATTTGTCAAAATGGATATCCGGCAGGTGCAGTGATGCCCAGCCAGGAGCAACTGTTGCTGGCGATGGTGGGCAAGCACCGGCAACGCGGCATTCTGCTCGACACCAATGTGCTGTTGTTGTATTTGTTCGCGAAATTCCAGCCGGCATTGGTTGGCCGCAAACGGCTTGAAAAATACGGCAGCGATGATGCCGATCTGATACTGCAGTTTCTCGCGCGCTTCGAACGTATTTTGACGACACAGCACGTGTTAGCCGAGACGAGCAATTTGGCGCGGCAGCTTGTTGGCGGGGTCAGGCGGATGGAGCTAGCCGCGCGCTTATATCCCTTGTTTTGTCTCGATACCCCTGCCTCATTCCTGGCCTGTCCAGTCGACAGCGCCGGGATCGACCCGGCCGCGTTCGCCCGGTTGGGGTTGACGGACGCGGGATTGACTTCGCTGGTAACGGCGGAATCGTTGCTGCTGACCGATGATCTGGATCTGTATGTGATGGCGGCCATGAGCGGAGATGCGCTGAACTTCACGCATATGCGGGAGGCCGCCGGCACGGTGTAGCGTCATCCGCCAGGCCCGCCCTCACATCACGCTGGCGAACGCCCGCTTGACGGCGTCGCCGAGGCGTGTGGTGATTTCGGCCAGTTCCGCCTCGGTGCTGGTGAACGGCGGCGCCAGCAGGATATGGTCGCCCAGCCGGCCGTCGATGGTGCCGCCCATCGGATAGACCATCAAGCCGACCGCCATCGCCTGCTCCTTGATGGCCGCGTGCAGCTTGAGATTCGGATCGAACGGCTCCTTGCTGTCGCGGTCCTTGACCAGTTCCATGCCGATGAACAGGCCGCGGCCGCGGATGTCGCCCACGTACGGATGCTCGCCGAAGGCCTCGCGCAGCATGCGCCGGAAGCTGGCGCCGCGCACCGTGACGGCGCCCAGCAGGTTGTCGCGCTGTATCACCTTTTGCACCGCCAGCGCGGCGGCGGCGGCGATCGGGTGGCCCATGTA
>DATMSN010000342.1:0-9173 GCA_035565375.1 Duganella sp.
GATGACCCGCTGCACATAATCGGGTCCCGGCGTCAAGTTCGGGCAACCGTTGGGGCCCGGCTGGTTGCACGCGGTGGAGGTGATCGTCACGCCGCCGGCGGTCAGATCGGGCTGCCCCGGCGTCATGTTCCCGTATCCGTCCACCGGCTGGCCGCAAGTCACAGTCACGGTGAAGGCCGACAAACTTTCAGCCGGCAAGCCGAACGTCCATGCGGCTCCTGAACAACCCAAGGGGTTGTTGGCCAATCCGCCGCCCGTCTGCAAACTAATAAAGAGCGCCCATTCGATCCCTGCCCGCGCCGCCTGATACGCGCGCGCGCCCTGTTCGTCCTGTGTCGCGCTGGCTTGCTGCGAGGTCGTCAGCGAGACCACGGCAACCGCCAAACCCGAGAGCACCACCAGCAGGAAGATGGCCGTCACCAACGCGACGCCGCGAGATTTGCGTATCATCCGGAGCTTCATGGCGTGTTGTCCACATGGATCTGATGGGTCAGCGTGACGGTTTCCGTGGCATTGCCGCCGTCCGGATTGGGTCGCCCCAGCGCGATGCTCAACCCTACCAGAGCGCTCTGCTGGCTTCCGGAAGTGCCGATGGAAAAATTACACGCCACCACGTTGTCCGCCATCAGATTGCCGACCGCCGCCCCGGGTGTCGGCTGGGCGGCAAGGAAGTTGGCTGCCACCGAGCGCATCAGCGTGCCTCTGCCGTTCGCCGATCCCTGGCAACGGAACGTCACGGGCTCGGTCACCACCTGGAAACGCTGACGGGGCGACGTGTTCGGAATGGCTTGCGCGGAGAAGGGATTGAGGCCATTGCCAAAGGCGTCGCCATCCCAGTATCTTTCATACGAAATGGTGCGGTTAGGATTATCGATACCGGTGACACGCACCAGATTCGAGCGCGCATACGCGTCCGCGCCGGGAAAGCCGGGGCCAAGGTTGTAGATGACGATGAAATTGTTCGGTCCCGTCGGCGCGAAGGTGAGCGGAGGGTCCGGCATGGGGCCAATGACATTGAACGGCGCAGCGAACTGGCTGGTGAAGTTCAACGGGATGCCCTTGGGCGTATTGTCTTCGGTCGCCAAATACCTGCCGCCGGATATGGTCGGAATGAACTCCAGCCACCAAACACCGTTGTTGACCGTCAGCCGCACGCTGTTGGGCAGCGCGGCGCGCAGTTCGCGGGCCATGCGGCGCAGCGCCAGGTCGGCCGCGTCGCTGAGGTCGGCCCGCGCGGCGGCGTCGGTGTAGGCCTGCACGGGGCGACGGATGAACAGCACCATGATGCCGGCCAAGATGCCGGTGACGACCATGACCACCACCGCCTCCACCAGTGTGAAGCCGCGTTGGCGAGGTGCGGAATGCCGCGAATGTCGAAGGCTCGTCTGCATGGTCGCTTAGTTATTCGGCGCGTACCGCGTGCGGTAGCCGTCCAGCTGAATAAAATCGTTGGGTCCGTTACCGTATCTGGTGACGATAGTGATCCGCAGGGCCTGGAGATTGATTGCGGTCGATACGATTTGGCGGCCATTCGGTCCGAGCGCGCCGGCGGGAGCGAGCAGATTCAGAGTCACCGTCGTTGTGATCGCTCCCAGCGAACTGTTGCCCATTGTGTTCAAGTTCTCATCCTGGCCCAGCGCACGGCCATTGACGTCGCGGTCCACGCCGTTGACCGCGAAAGTGGGTTGTGGCGTATTCAATTGCGTTGCGTACTCGGCGACGTTGGTGTAGGGACGCGCCGCCCCGGCAGCCCTAGTCCCGACCCCGGCTTGGATCTTGCAGTCACTTTGCGTCACCGCAGTGGCGACCAACGGGTCGTCGTCGGACGAGCAAAAGGTGAAGGGCGCAAGCTGCACCTCTTCCATATAGGCTTCGGCGATGAGCATCGCCTGCTTGCGGCGCAGCGGGTCGGCGCTGGACTTGGTGCCGAGGTTCAGCACGCCGATGATGCCGGCGGCCGCGATGCCCATGATTACCATGAACATCACCAGTTCGATGATGGTGAGGCCGCGTTGACGTCTAATGGACATAACCGGTCTCGCTCTCCACCGTAAACTGGTACACGCTGGTGCCGCTGGTGAAGGTCAACGTCAACGGCGCGGCAAAGCTCGGGCGGCCCATGGGGTCGAAAGAAAACACGTTGCCGGGGGCGACACCGGTCACCACCACACCGGCGGGCGTGCCTTCGCACAGCCAGTTGGCGACATAATTGTTGGTAAGGGTGCAGGCGGCGCGGGTGGCCGCGCTGCCGCTGTTGCCACCGGCAGGCGATAAAGCCAGTTCGGCGGCCGCCGCGCAGTTAGCGGTGAAACAAACGGCAAAGCCGGCCGGCGCCGCGCGCACGAAGACCATTCCATTCCGTGCGATCGCCAGTTTCTGGGCGTAGCGAACGATGGACTTGGCCTGATCGGCGTAAGCTCGGCCGGCGAAGGTATTGTTATCAAAAAATCGTGAAGCTCCAATCGCACCGAGGATGCCGATCACCACCATCACGGTGATGAGTTCGACCATGGTGAAGCCTCTGGCCGAACCAAACGAAGCGGCGCAAGCACGCCGCCGCTCGTCAGAAAAACGCGCCAAAGCGACACCGGGCCCGGTTAATTAAGGACAGTTCGCGGCGGTCGCGTTATTGGTGATGGTCGGCGCGACATTAACACCAGTCGACTGCGCATACAACAGCCAGCAGTTCAGGCCCGTTGGCGACCCGGCCGCACTATTCGGCTGCACCAAGAAGGTATTCGCGGCGACCGCCGGACTGTTTGCTGTCGCGGCGGCTGCGCCGTAAATCACCGTGTAATCCGCTGCAGTCAATCCAGCCGCAGCCGCCGTATTAGCGTCGGCCGCCGGATATCCAAAGACCAGATTGACAGTGCCGCCTTCTACAGGCACCACAGCGAGGGCTGCATTTCCGCTAGCCAAAAATTGACCACGAGCCATTGCCGAGGTCGATGACAAGGATCCGCGCACCGCGTTCATGGAGGCGGCACGGGCATCAGCGCCGAGGCCGGAAAAACGTGGCAACGCCGTCGCCGCCAAAATACCGAGAATAACGATCACGACGATCAGCTCGATCAACGTGAAGCCCGACTGGGCTGCTGGTTTACGGAATGCGCTCATCGCTGCCTTGTTCATTTGCACTTCTCCAAATCGTCCAATAAGTTGAAAAAAGACGACGCGGATCGCGTCAGCCTTCCACTTGCTCAAAGGCCACACCGAAGGGTTCGGGTGCGCCTGACGGCTTGGCGGGGCTATGGGGCAAGCGGAGTAATTTTACCTTGAATTTCAAACGTTTCGTTGGGGCATCTAAAAAAGGACTACTGATATTTAACAAATAAATCACCGATTTATCAGTTCGATCAAAGCACCAGTTGCCCGCGCCGATGTCGGCGTCGCTTGGGGAAAAATACTCACCGGCGTAATTGGACGGCTTATCTTTCAACCAATCAAACGGATTTTGTTCGGCCAAAATCGTTAAATCTATCATTCCACCGGGCAATTTTCCATGCGCAACCTTAATTTCTAAGGCGGCGCGCACGTTGGCCACCGTCATCCGCACCGCCGCCACCTCCGCCTCGCCTTGGTAATGACGTATCCGGTGCAGCAAAACAGTGGTCAAGATGCCCACGATCACGACGACCACGGCAAATTCCAGCAAACTGGCGCCACGTTGTTTCTGCGTCACAAATGTTGGCAATAAAATCAACTAACGCCTCGTTTTCGGCATTCACTTATGCAAGGCGGCTTTGCCCAGGTCCCAAATCGGCAGGAAAATCCCCAGCGCCAGCACCAATACCATCATCCCCAGGAAGGTAATCAGGATCGGTTCGATCTGCGCCGACAGCGTCTTGAGCTCGTAATCGACCTCGCGCTCATACATCTGCGCGATCTCGTCCATCAGATCGTCGATCGAACCGCTCTCCTCGCCCACCGCGATCATTTGCAGCACCACCGGGGTGAACACGCCGGCCGCCGCCGCCGTGCGCAGGATGCTGTCGCCGCGCTCGACGCCATCGCGCATCTGCTCGACGCGGGCGCATAAATAGGCGTTGTCGACCGTCTGCGACACCACCGTCAATCCCTGCACGATCGGCACCCCGCTGCGGCTGGCCAGCGCGAAGCTGCGGGCGAAGCGCGCCATCGTGGCCTTGAGGATGATCTTGCCGGCGACCGGAATCTTCAGCTTGAACTTATCCCACTGATACAAACCGCGCTGCGTGCCGATCCAGGCGCGGAAGCCCCACGCGCCGGCGGCGGCGGCCACGGCCATCATCGGCCAGTAGCGCACGGTGAAGTTGGACGTGCCGATCAGCACCCGCGTCATCAAAGGCAGCTCGGCGTGCAGCGACTTGAACACGCCGACAAACGCCGGGATGACGAACATATTGACGATCACCATCGCGATGATCATGGCCAGGATGACAAAACTCGGATAGCGGGTCGCCGTCTTGACGCGCTCGCGCATGTCGCGATCGAACTCCAGGTGGTCGAACAGGCGCAGGAACACCTCTTCCAGCCGCCCGGTCATCTCGCCCACCCGCACCATCGACAGGTAGAACGGCGAAAACACGTCCGGATGGCGGCGCATGGCGGCCGACAACTCGCGGCCCGAATCGAGCGACTCGCGCAGATCCTTGAGGACCTTGCCGAACGACTTGCTCACCGACGACTCCTGCAAGCCGGCCAGGCCGCGCATGATCGGCACGCCGGACTTGAGCAAGGTATACAGCTGGCGGCTGAACAATTGCACGTCCATCGACGTGACCTTCTTCTCCAGCAGCCGCGACAGCCAGCTCTCGCCGTTGGTGGCGACCGCTTTTTGCGTGACGGTGATCTCGATCGGCGTCACGCCGGTATTAAATAGCTGGTCGGCGACGGCGCCGCTGTCGGGGCCCTCCAGCACGCCCTGCATCAGTTCGCCGCGCGCGTTGCGGGCCTTGTAGGCGAAGAACGGCACGTCAATCCTCGGTCTGGTTACTGATGCGCATCGCTTCCGACACCGTCGTGCGGCCCTGCACCACCAGTTGCACCGCGTGCCGGCGCAAGGTCTCGCCGGCCATCTGCGTGGCGGCCACCTTCAGGAAGTGGGCCGGATCGGGATCGTTGGCGGCGTCGACCACCGCCCGCGTCATCTCCAGCAGCTCGTAGACGCCGGTACGGCCGCGATACCCCATGCCGTTGCAATGCGAGCAACCCTTGCCGTGGAAATAGCGCGCCTTGTCGACCTTGTCGTTCAATTCCATGCTCAGCCACTCGCGCTCGGCCGGCGTCGGCTCGTACGGCGTGGTGCAGCTCTCGCAGATCATGCGCACCAGCCGCTGCGCCAGCACCGCCTGCAGCGAACTGCCGACCATGTAGCGCGGCACGCCCATGTCCATCAGCCGCAGCGGCGTGCTCATCGCGTCGTTGGTGTGCAAGGTCGACAACACCAGGTGGCCGGTCATGGCCGCGCGCAGGCCGATTTGCGCGGTTTCCTGGTCGCGCATCTCGCCGACGAGCACGATGTCCGGGTCCTGCCGCAGCGCCGAACGCAGCACGCGCGCGAAGTTCAGGTCAATCTTGTCGTTGACCTGCACCTGGTTGATGCCGGCCAGCCGGTATTCGACCGGGTCCTCGACGGTGATCAGCTTTTTCTCGACCGAGTTCAGTTCCGACAGCGCGCAGTACAAGGTGGTGGTCTTGCCGCTGCCGGTGGGCCCGGTCACCAGCACCAGCCCGTTCGGACGCTGGATGATGGCGCGGAACTTTTCCACCAGCGCGCGCGGCATGCCGATGGCGTCGAGCCGCAGCTGGGCGCCGCCCTGGCTCAGCAGACGCATGACGACCGACTCGCCGTACTGGGTCGGCATGGTCGAGATACGCACGTCGATGCGCTGGTTGCGCACGCGCACGGCGAAGCGGCCGTCCTGCGGCAGGCGCTTTTCGGAAATGTCCAGGTCGGACATCAGCTTCAGGCGCAGCGCCAGCGACGGCGCGATCCTGATGTCGGTTTCCGTCTGCAGGTGCAGCACGCCGTCGATGCGGAAGCGGATTTGCAGCCGGCCTTCCTGCGGTTCGATGTGGATGTCGGAGGCGCGCACCTGGGCGGCGTCGTCGAACACCGACTGCAGCAGCTTGACGATGGGCGCCTCTTCCAGATTGGAATTGGCGGCCGCCAGCGCGCCGAAGTCGACCGAGACGTCGCCCAGATCCTGCTCCAGTTCGCGCGCGAGGTCGGAGATGTCCTCGGTGCGGCGGTAGATGCGGTCGATGACGGCCAGCACCTCGGTCTCGTTGACGACGGCCAGTTCGATGTTCTGCTTGACGATGCGGGCGATCTCGTCGTACGCGAACAGGTCGGTCGGGTCCGACATGCCGACCAGCAGCACGCCGCGCCGGTCCTCCAGCACCAGCGCGCGGAAGCGGCGCGCCTGGGTTTCCGGCAGCATGCGGACGATCTCGGGATTGACGTTGAAGAACTTCAGGTTCAGGTAGGGGATGTTGAGCTGGCGCGCCAGCGCGCTGGCGATCTGTTCCTCGGTCACGTAGCCGTTCTCGATGAACACGCGGCCGAGTTTGCGGCCGCTGCGCTTTTGCTCGGCCAGCGCCAGGCCCAGCTGCTCTTCCGACAGCAGCTTTTGCTGCACCAGAATTTCCCCCAGCCTGACTTTCTCCGGCCTTGCCATACTTGCTCCCTAATTTCAACGACAAATGAACCAAAATGAATGCTGTGGCCACGGACGTATCCAAAACCCCGGATCCACCGTGGCATGCAGACGTCCCGGCCACCACCTCATCTAATGCCCTACGACAACTTGCGGCCATTCTAGTGCAGATTACCCCAGTTACCCAGCGCCCCGCTCGCCTATCTGCACAGGATGTCGCTTTCTTCGCACGAATACGCTACAGTGGCGGTTCGTTTCCTGTGGCCACTATTCCCTTTCATGACCGTACCCGCCCTGCGCTTGCAGCAAGTCGTTCAACGCTACGGCCAGACCAGCGTGCTGCGCGGCGTGGATCTCGAGCTGCACGCGGGTGAATGCTTCGGCCTGGTGGGCGTCAACGGCGCCGGCAAGACCAGCCTGATCAAGTGCGTGCTCGATTTCTGCGCGCTAGCCGGCGGCAGCATCGACATCTTCGGCCAGCCGCACCAGCGCCCCGCCAGCCGCCAGCCGCTCGGCTTCCTGCCGGAACGCTTCACGCCGCCGTACTACCTGACCGGCGCCGACTTCATCCGCTACCTGCTGACCCTGCAAGGCATGGCCTACGACGCCAACGCCGTCGCCGCGATGATGGCCGCGCTGGACCTCGATCCCGACGCGCTCAAGCGCACCGTGCGCGGCTATTCGAAGGGCATGACGCAAAAGCTGGGGCTGGCCGCCTGCCTGCTCGCGCGCAAGCGCCTCTATATACTGGACGAGCCGATGAGCGGTCTCGACCCGAAAGCGCGCGCGCTGTTGAAAGAACAACTGCGCAGCCTGCACCGGGCCGGCGGCACGCTGTTCCTGACCTCGCACGCGCTGGCCGACGTCGACGAACTGTGCGACCGCATGGCCATCCTGCACGACGGCCGGATCCGCTTCGCCGGTACCCCGGCCGAATGCCGCGCCCGATACGGCGCGGACAGCCTGGAACAAGCGTTCCTGGCCTGCATCGCGTGAGCGCCATGTACCACGCCCACTTCCAGCTGCGCGAATCGCCGTTCGGCATCACGCCGAATCCGGCCTTTTTCTATTCCGGCAACACGCGCGGCGAGATCCTCGAAGCGTTGCTGTACGCGGTCTGCCACGGCGAAGGCATCATCAAGGTGACCGGCGAGGTCGGCGCCGGCAAGACGATGCTGTGCCGCATGCTGGAAAACCAGCTGCCACCGCATGTCGACGTCATTTACCTGGTCAATCCGAACCTGAACCCGGTCGAAGTCCAGTTCGCCATCGCCGCCGAGCTGGGCCTGCCCACGCGCGGCTACCGCGTCGACGAGGTGCAGCGCGCCCTGCACGCGCACCTGATCGCGCGCCACGGCCAGGGCCAGCAGGTGCTGCTGCTGGTCGAGGAGGCGCAGGCCATGCCCCTGGAAACCCTGGAGGCGATCCGCCTGCTGACCAATCTGGAAACGGCGCGCAGCAAGCTGCTGCAGATCGTGCTATTCGGCCAGCCGGAGCTGGACCAGCACCTGGAGCTGGCCAGCATGCGCCAGCTGCGCGAGCGCATCACCCACAGCTTCCACGTGCCTGCGATGGAGCCGGCGCTGGTGGCCGAGTTCCTCGACTTCCGCCTGCGCGCGGCCGGCCACGACGGTCCGGCCGTGTTCAGCCCGGCCGCCGCCAGATTGATCGGCGAAAGTTCCGAGGGCATCGTCCGCCGCATCAACATCCTGGCCGACAAGGCGCTGCTGGCCGCCTTCGCCGACGACGCCGTCGAGGTCGGCAAGCGCCACGTGCGGCTGGCGATCAAGGAATCGCCGTTCGGCCGCCGTTTGTTAAATCGCCGTCCGCGCACTTTCTTTTTGCGCACTGTTGCAATCGGGTGTTTGCTGGGGCTTTTAATTGGAGCAATATGCTTGAGCGTCCTTGCGGTGGCACCGAATTTGTAAGATCATGCTAGCTATATTGCATATGCACAACATCCTGCGTTCCCCCCGGGCCGGAAGAAACAATGAATAAACTAGCCTTGACCATCGTCCCCGTGGCGTGCAGTGTGTTACTCGGCGGCTGCGCCACGCGCACCCTGCCGACCTCGCCGACGCACATCAGCGAAGCGCCGCGCCCGGCCGGATCGATTCCCGAGCCGGTGCGGCAAAGCGCGGTGCTGCCGCCGCCCAAGCCGAGCGCCAAGGTCGAGACCTACAGCGTGACCGTGCACAAGGTGCCGGTGCAGTCGCTGCTGTTCGCGCTGGCGCGCGACGCCGGCCTGAACGTGGACGTCCATCCGAGCATCGAAGGCATGGTCACGCTCAACGCGCTGGACCAGACGCTGCCCCAGCTGCTGAGCCGCATCCAGCGCCAGGTCGACATGCGTTATGAAATCAACAACGGCACGCTGTCGGTGCTGCCGGACACGCCGGAGTGGCGCAATTACAAGATCGACTACGTCAACATCGCCCGCAGCACCAGCAGCAGCGTCAACATCGCGACGCAGATCTCGACCACCGGCAGCGGTGGCGCCGGCTCCAGCGCCTCCAACCCGGTCGGCGCGAC
>DATMSN010000343.1:0-12984 GCA_035565375.1 Duganella sp.
GCCGAGACGGTGCGCGTACGGCCAGTTGCCGGCGCTATCCCAGGCCAGCGCCAGATCGAGCTGGCCCGCCCCCACCTGGTCGATCAATTGGGCGTTGCGCCCGACCCGCGCCTCGATGCTGACCTGCGCGTGCGCGCGGGCGAAGCGGCCCAGCACCTCGGTCAGCAGATGCTCGCCGAAATCCTGCTGCATGCCGAGGCGCACGCTACCGGCCAGGTCGGCGCCCCGCAAGGCCGTCACCGCCTCATCGTTCAATTCCAGCAGACGGCGCGCGTAGCCAAGCAAGGTCTCGCCCGCCGACGTGAGCTCCATGCCGCGCCCGGCCTTGCGCAATACCGGCGCATCGAGCTGGTCTTCCAATTTTTTCAACTGCGCGCTCACGGCCGAGGTCGACCGCCCCAGCCGGTCGGCCGCCTTGGCGAAACTGCCCAGCTCGACACCGGCGACGAAGGTGCGCAGCACATCAAGATCGAACGTAATCTTTCGCATAACCATCCCGATTTATCGAACCATTCATCAAAATATTCCTGATTTTCAGTACTAACTTAGTCCTGTATCGTCAGGCTGTCAATCTTTTACAGGGGTAGGGAAATGGGATCCACCATCGGCCGCGAGAGCATCGGGGGCATTGCGCCAAAACTGGCCGAACTGACCGACACGGTGCTGTTCGACGACATTTGGCGGCGTCCGCAGTTGTCGCCGCGCGAGCGCAGCATCGTCACCGTATCGGCCTTGGTCGCGATGAACCGCGTCGAGCAACTGCCGTTTCACCTTGCGTTGGCGCGCGACAACGGCGTCGCCCTGGCCGAGCTGGCGGAACTCATCACCCACCTGGCCTTCTATTCCGGCTGGCCGACCGCCGCGTCGGCCGTCAATTTACTGAAACAACTGGAGGAATCATCATGCCCATGAGCCGCATCTCGCTACTGAAAGGAAAATCGCCCGACTACTTGCGCGCGCTGGGCGACAGCCTGCACGCCGCCATGGTGGAGGCGTTCAACGTGCCGCCAACGGACCGCTTCCAGGTCATCCACCAGCACGAGCCGCATGAACTGATTTTCGACCGCGACTATGAAAGCGACGGAGGCCCGCGCTCGGACGACTTCGTGCTGATCGCCATCACCGCCGGCAAGCCTCGCAGCACGGAAGTCAAGCAGGCGTTCTACCGCCGCCTGGTCGAGCGTCTGGCCGAGGCGCCGGGCATCAATCCGCGCGACGTGATGGTGGTCATCACCACCACGCTCGGCGACGAGTGGTCGTTCAGCGGCGGCGCGCCGGCCGCGCCGCTGCTGCGGGGAGCAGGATCATGATCGCCATGCAGTACAGCTTCGTGCTGCCGGCCGATTACGATATGGGGATCGTGCGCGAGCGCATCGCCACCAAGGGGCCGTTGCTGGATGATTTGCCGGGACTGGCGTTCAAGGCCTACCTGCACGCGGATCGCGGGGCCTCGGCGGAGAATCAGTATGCGCCGTTTTATCTGTGGCGCGACGAGGAGTCGATGCACGGCTTTCTCAATGGCGCCGGATTTGCGGGCGTGACGCGAGCCTTCGGCTGGCCGTCGGTGCGCACGTGGACGCCGTGGCACGCCAGCGTCGACGCGCAGGTGCGCGAGGCGCGGCACGCGACGCGCGGTGTCGAGGCGATCGCGCCGTACAGCGATTTGGCCGTTTTGCGCGAACGCGAGGAAGTGTGGGCGCGTCAAGCACGGGAAAACGGCGCGCTGGCGGTGGTGATCGGTTTCGAACCGGTGACGTGGACGCTGGTGCGGTTTTGCCTGTGGCGCGAGGCGCGGCCCGACGGCGGGGAGCGGCGGGAGCGGCATTACCATGTCGGCCACATCTCCGCGCCACCGCCGTGAAAGACCAATGCGGAGTTACGTGAGATTCGGCGCCTGCAGCCGCTGGCGCGCCTGTGCCAACTGTTCGCTGTCCATGCGCGACGCGGCCGTCTTCAGATACCGCTCGGCCGCGCCGAAGCCGCCCCGCTCCGCCATCGCCAGCCATAGCCACGCCTGCGCGACATCGGCGCGCACGCCCTGCCCCACCAGATACATCAGCCCAAGGTTGAACTGCGCGCGCAAATGCCCCTGCCCGGCCGCCTGCGAATACCAGCGGTGCGCCTGCGCGTAATCCTGCGCCATGCCCTGGCCGTTGTCGTAGCGCAGACCCAGCGCGAATTGCGCCAAGGTGTGCCCCTGCGCCGCCGCCTTGGCGTACCAGCCGTTGGCCTGCGCGCTGTCCGGCTGCGGCCCCTCGTCGTTATCGAACAGCAGCGCGAGGTTGTACTGCGCCGCAGCGTAATCCTGCTCGGCCGCGCGCCGGTACCACTGCATCGCCTTGCGCAAGTCCTTCGGCACGCCGCGTCCCGTTTCGTAGCGCAGGCCCAGATCGAACTGCGCGCGCAGGTGGCCCTGGTCGGCCGCCTTGCGATACCAGAAAATCGCTTCCTGATGATCCATCGGCACGCCGTGGCCGGCGTCGTACAGCAGCCCGAGATGGTACTGCGCGCCGGGATAGCCCTGCTCCGCCGCCTTGCGGTACCAGAGCTGCGCCTGCTCGTAATCCTGCGGCACGCCCTGCCCATGATCGTAGCGCAGCCCCAGATTGTTCTGCGCGCCCGCGTGGCCCTGCTCGGCCGCCTTGCGATACCAGTCCAGCGCCTTCTGCTCGTCGCGCGGCACGCCCTGGCCGTTATCGTAGATCAGACCCAGGTTGAACTGCGAGCTGGCGTGATCCTGTTCGGCCGCGCGGCGGTACCACAGGATCGCCTTCTGGCTGTCCTGGGCGATGCCGTCGCCCTTGTCGAAGCGCAGCGCCAGATTGAACTGCGCCGGCGCATATCCCTGGTCGGCCGCCTTGCGGTACCACGACATGGCCTGGCCGACGTCCTGCGGCACGCCCTGGCCGTTGTCGTAGCGCAGGCCGAGGTTGAACTGCGCGCGCGCGTAGCCCTGCTCGGCCGCCTTGCGGTACCAGGCGATGGCCTGCTTGAAGTCCTGCGGCACGCCCTTGCCGGTGTCGTACATCATGCCCAGATTGTTTTGCGCGCCGGCGTCGCCCTGCTCGGCGGCCTTGCTGAACCAGTGCATGGCCTTTTGCGTGTCGGCGTCCACGCCCTGGCCCTTGGCGTACAGCCAGCCCAGGTTGTACTGGGCGGCGGCGTAGCCCTGCTCGGCGGCCAGTTGGTACCACGCCGCCGCCTCATGATAATTCTGCTCGACGCCCTGGCCCTTCTGATACATCACACCGAGGTTGTACTGCGCGTGCTCCAGCCCCTGCATCGCGGCCTGGCGATACCACACCACCGCCAGCTCGAAGCTCTGCGCCACGCCCTGGCCGTTAAAGTACATAAAGCCCAGGCTATGCTGGGCGTTGGCGATACCGCGTTCGGCTTGCTGCTTAACGCGCAGGAACTCCGCTGTGTAGGTACTGCCCTTGTTGGCATCGGGTCCGTCAGGCGTGTATTTCGTCATGCTGCTTCACTGATTGTTCAAGCCTGGATTGCGACCATGGCCGGTTGGGTGTCTATATTCGGCGCCGGATGGATCGCGGCGTTTCCGTGCGCGTTCGGCTGCGCGGCGCCGGCCGACAAGCGGCTCTGGTCCTGGAGCACGTCGATGAAGCTGACCAGCGAGATCGGGCGGTGGTACAAATAGCCCTGCATCGTGGTGCAGCCGTTGGCCTGCAGGTAGCGCGCCTGCACGTCGGTCTCCACGCCCTCGGCCACCAGGTGCAGGCCCAGCCCGCGGGCGATCGAGATGATCGCCAAAATCACCGGGTAGTGGCCGTTTTCGTCGTGGATCTCCTTGACGAACGACTGGTCGATCTTGATGGTGTGGATCGGGAAGCGGTGCAGGTACGACAGCGACGAGTAACCGGTGCCGAAATCGTCGATCGCCACCGACACGCCCAGCTGGCAAAGCTTGTTCAACTGTTCGATCGCGTACTGCGGATTGCGGATGCAGATGTTCTCGGTGATCTCGACTTCGATCTGCGCCGGCGAGATGCCGTAGCGCGTCAGCGCGCCGCGCATCTTTTCGAAGAAGTCGCCACGGTCGAGATATTGCGGCGACAGGTTCAGCGACAGCCGTATCGCCTCGCCGCCGGCCGCGTTCCACTGCAGCAGATCGCGGCACAGCGCGCCCAGCATCCAGTCCGAGATCGGCAGCATCAAGCCGTTTTCCTCGGCGAACGGCAGGAACTCGCCCGCCGACAGCAGCCCGCGCTGCGGATGGTTCCAGCGCATCAGCCCCTCGGCGCCGATGATGCGGCCGGTGGCGACGTCGAGCTGCGGCTGGTAGTACATTTCCAGCTCGTTCAACTCCAGCGCCTTGCGCAGGCTTTGCTCGAGCGCGATCTTCTGGTGCGATACGTCGAGCATCGAGTCGTGATAGAAGCTGTGGCCGTTCTTGCCCAGCGCCTTGACCTGGTACATGGCGATGTCCGCGTGGCGCAGCAGCTCGTCGATGGTCTCGCCGTCGCCCGGATAGATGGCGATGCCGATCGAGGCCGAGATGTGCACCTCGTGCCCATCGAGGTCGAACGGCTCGTGCAGGCTTTCGAGGAACTTGTCGGCGATGGCCTTGGCGTCCTGGCGGTCGCGCAGCTCCGGCAGCACGATGGTGAATTCGTCGCCGCCCTGGCGCGCCAGCGTGTCGCCGCGGCGCAGGCATTCCTTGAGCCGCTGCGACACCTGCTGCAGCAGCTCGTCGCCCTTGACGTGGCCCAGCGTGTCGTTGACCAGCTTGAAGCGGTCCAGATCGATGAACATCACCGCCAGCTCGGTCAGTTTGCGCTTGGCCTGGATCACGGCCAGGCCCAGGCGGTCCTTGAACAGCATGCGGTTCGGCAGGTCGGTCAGGATGTCGTGGTAGGCCTGGTAGGAGATCACCTCCTCGGCGCGCTTGCGGTCGGTGATGTCGCGGGCGACGCCGTAGGTGCCGAAGAATTCGTGCTTCTTGACGCTGTGGTCCGGCACGTGCATGCCGATCGCGTTGAGCGAAATCGTCATCAGGGTGTTGTTGAAGGTGCGCTCGATGCCGCCGCCGGTGTTGCACTTGAGGCGCAGCTCGACGTTGCGCGAGGCGCGTTCGTCGACGCGGCGCTCGTTGAACGCGTAGCGCGCGCGCTCCTGGTCCTCGTCGTGCACCAGGATCGAGTAGTGCTTGCCGATCAGCTCCTCGCGCGTGAACCCGAGCAGCTGGTGCACGCGGTCGTTGACGAACGTGAACTTGCCTTCGTGGTTCAGCGTGTAGATGATGTCCGGCGAGCTGTCGACCAGGTAGCGGTACATCTTCTCCGAGTTTTCCAGCTTGGAGGCGATGCGCTCGTTGTCGATGGCCAGGCGGCGCTTTTGCAGCGCGTTCTCCACCGTCTTGAGCAGTTCCTCGCGGCTGTAAGGCTTGCGCAGGTAGTCGTAGGCGCCGCGTTTGAGCGCGCCGATGGCGGCGTCGATGCCGACTTCGCCGCTCATGACGATGACGTCGCCGTCGATGCCCTTGGCGTTGATGAAGTCCATGATCTCGTGGCCGCTCATGTCGGGCAGGCGCAGGTCGAGCAGGATCAGATCGAATTTCAGTTTGGTCAACTGGGCCAGCGCCTCGCTGCCGCAGGTCGCCGTCACCAGGTGGTAATCGCGGTCGCGCAGCAGTTCGTACAGGGACGACAACAAACGCGGCTCGTCGTCCACCAGCAGGATGCGGGGGCGGTTGTCGGCGGCTTGGACGACGGGGGTTGGGTCGTCCGAACTCGTTTCTGGGGCGGCGTAGCCGGCGGGAGTCAGGTTCATCATGGCCTTAAACTGAATCCATCAGCCGCGTTTGCACGCCGCCGACGGGACTGGAATTGCTACGGGCGGGCAGCAAAATTTCGAACGTTGTTCCCGCTTTGCCGGATCGGCAGGTGATCAAGCCCTGCATCTTCTTCACCAGGCTGTGGACGATGGACAGGCCAAGGCCGTGGTGCGGTCCTTCCTTGGTGCTGCGCACCTGGGAGAACAGGTTGGCCAGCACTTCCGGCGAGAGCCCCGGGCCGGTGTCGCCGATGACCAGTTCCAGATACAGCTTGCGCTCGCGGTTGACGTGGCCGCGGTTGGCGATTTCGATCTTGCCGCCGTCGGGCATGGCCTCGACCGCGTTCTTGACCAGGTTGACCAGGATTTGCTTGAGCAGGTCGGCGTCGCCCTCGATGTCGGCCGGCTCCTCCTGCATGCGCACGACGATCTGCACCGACGCCGGCACGAAGTCGGTGGCGCGGAACAGGCGCAGCACGTCGTCGACCACGCGCGCGACGTCGGTGGCGCGCGTCGTTTCGGTCGGCTGCAGGTCGGCCAGGCCGTTGATCAGTTGTCCGACGCGGTCGATCTCCTCGTTCAGGATCGACATCTCGCCGACCACCGGCTCGCGCTTGGCCAGCTTGCTGTCGAGGACCGACAGATAGTTCTTGATGATCGACAGCGGGTTGTTCACCTCGTGCACCACGCGGCGCGACGCCTCGCGGTACTCCTCGGCGACGTGGGCGATCTGGCGCTTGGCGTGGCCGCGCTCGCTGATCGCCGTCTCCAGCGCGGCGGCGGCCTGGGTGCCGAACGACTGCAGGAAGCGCGCGCGCTTCTGGTAGCTGGCCATCTGCCAGGCCGGCGCTCCGCCGATCAGCACCCCGAGGCAGCGCTGGTTGGCCACCAGCGGCAGGCACACCATGCTCTCGGTGCCGAGGATGCGGAACAACTGGTCCTCGGCCACGCTCAGGGGCGGCTGCGGCTGCGGCTGCGAATGGCCATCGCGGCTGATGAAGGCCAGCTTGCGTTCGAGCGCCGATGCCGCCACCAGGCCGCCCTTGTTGAGCGGGATGACGAACTCGGAAAAGCGCAGTTGCTGGTCGCCGGTCGCGGTGCCGTGCAGCGCGTGCCCGGTCGGATTTTCCAGCAGCACCAGCGCGTTCTCGAAATCGAACAGGATGCGCGCCGAGCGCGTCATCGATTCGAGCAGGCCGGCCTCGCCGTTCTGGCGCGCGAAGGACTGCCCCATCTCGGACACCAGCACCATGTTGCGCACTTCCTCGGACAATCGCTGCTGCACCGGGTCGACCACCGGCGGCGCGTAGGCGGCCGGCACCGGCACGTCGTCGACGCCGGCCAGGTCGATGCCGAGGTAGTCGGCCGACTTTTCCACGCGGCGCGCGGCGCTGCTGACGATCTGCGCGAGCACCTCGCCATCGAGTCCGCACAGTTGGGCGCCGCTCTCGATGGCCTCCTGCTGGTCGTCGTGGCAACACAGCAGGTGCGCCAGCCGCACGATGCGGATCAAGGGATGCGACGACTCCAGGCGCGCCAGCGGCTCGTGGTGATACAGCACGCTGTCGGCCAGGAAGGAATCGAGGTGCCAGCGCTCGATCAGCCAGGCGCCCGCTTCCGTGTGCGTGATCTGCAAGGTGCGCTGCTCGACCGCGCACAGGTCCTCGTCGTCGCGCGCCATGAAGTTGAAGCCGTACTCCTTGGGCGCGGTCGCCAGCAGCGCCAGGCGCCCGACGTTGTGCAGCAGGCCGGCCAGATAGGCCTCCTCGACGTGCGGGTACTCCATCTTGCCGGCGATGTCGCGCGCGATGACGGCGGTCGTCAGCGAGCCTTTCCAGAAGCCGCGCAAGTCGGTGCTGCCGGAATGGGGGAAGCTGTTAAAGGTCTGGAATACCGATTCGCTGATGACCAGCGTTTTGATCATGTCGGTGCCGAGCGACACCAGCGACTGCTCCAGGCCGACCGTGCGCGCGTTGCGGTGGTAGGCCGAGCTGTTGGCGACCGACAGGATCTTGCTCGTCATCGCCGCGTCCTTGGCGATCAGGGCGGCCAGCTCCGGCATGCCGGCGTCGTCCGCCTGCAAGTGCTCGATCAACTTAATGAGTATCTGCGGCATGGCCGGCAGACGGGCAATCAGCAATCGATTGCGAATATCATGGTCAGGTTGATGCATCGTATCCAGCTTTGCCGCCAGTGGTCGTCGGAATAGGGGGAGGCACTCAACGGCTCAGTACCGCCACAGTTGTCATTTCATCAGTATTTTCAGGCAGGTTTTGGGCTTGAAATTACGTTTGGAAAAGTTATATTAGCATAAAGTATCATAATAACTTAGCAGCTATTAATCTTTCCTCCTAAACTAATTCAATTTCCTCACGTAAACAAGTGTTAACCCGGATGGCGTAGAAGCATGCGCCGGTAATGGCGCGACGTCAACCATAAAAGGAGAGCAGAGGCACTAAAAGCCAGCTGTCCGGCGGCCAGCCAGAGCACCGAATGTGATAAAAACGGCGCGATCACGCCCGCCACCAGCGCGCCCAGCAGGGTGAGCGCGAACGATTGGCACGAGGCCACGGTGCCCCGGATGTGCGGGAACAGGTCCATCGCCAGCAGGGTGGCGGCGGGCGCCACGACCGACATGCCGAAGTTGTAGAAAAGCAGAGGCGCGACCGACCAGGGCAGCGCCGGCGGCAGCCACAGATGGTACAAAACGTTCGCTACCGGGGCCGCGATCAGGAAACAGAATCCGATGGCGATCTGTCGCGAAAATGTCATCCTGCCTGCCATGCGGTTGGCCGCCAGCGCGCCCAGGAAGATCCCGGACACCGCCGGAATGAACAGCCAGCCGAATTGCGACGGCCCCAAACCGAGGTGCTTGGGCAGGAATTCCGGCGCCGCCGCGATATACACGAACAGGCCGGCGAAGTTCAGCGCCACCACGCCGGACTTCATGAGGAACAGCGGCGAGCGCAGGATGTCGCCATAGTTGCGCGCCAGGTAGCGCGGGTTGAACGGCTGGCGCTTGTGCGGCGGCAGCGTCTCCGGCAGGCGCCGGTAGCAGTAAATGAACAGCAGGGTCGTGTAGCCCAGCAGCGACAGAAAGATCGCCCGCCAGTCGAACAAGGTGACGATCCAGCCGCCGAGGATCGGCGCGACGGCCGGCGCGATCGAGAAGATCATCGTCACCAGCGACAGCAGGCGCGCGGCGGCGGCGTCATCGTACAGGTCGCGGATGATGGCGCGCCCCACCACCACCCCGGCGCCGGCCGACACGCCCTGCATGACGCGGAACACCCACAGGTAATGGACCGTGTGCGCGGAGGCGCAGCCCAGCGTGCCGATGGCGAACATCACCAGCGACACCAGCACCACGTTGCGGCGCCCGAAGGCGTCGGCCAGGGCGCCGTGCCACAGCACCATGGCGGCGAAGGCCAGCATGTAGAACGTCAGGCTTTGCTGCACTTCGAGCGGGGTGGCGCCCAGCGAGGCCTGGATATTGGGGAAGGCCGGCAGGTAGGCGTCGATCGAGAATGGCCCCAGCATCGACATCGCGGCCAGCATGGTCGCCAGCCCGGCGGCGCTGAGCACCTTCATGTGCGACGGCGGCGGCGGCGGGATCTCCTCGACGGGATCGGGAGGGAGGTTGGCGGGAGGTGTTGGGAACATGCGGCGCTTTCCGGCTGGGGCGCCGGATCGTGCCGTCCCAGGCGGCGCCGCGCGCGCGCATGGAACGGCGCTGCGACGCCTGGGATTTAAACTTCTTTAGGCTTGGCTGCTTCGCGGCGGTTGAAGCCCGCCACCATATCGAATTTGAACAGGCGGCATTCGAGCGCGCCGTTGAAGAACGGCGTCTTGCGCGATTCCTTCAAACGCAGCATCTTCGGCAGGCCCAGGTCGGCGGTGAACAGGAACACCGTCCAGCCGGCGAAGCGCTGCTTGAGCGTGGTGCTCAGCGCCGAGTAGAAACCGCTGGCCAGTTCGTCCTCCGGCAGCGAGCTGTCGCCGCGCACGCCGATACGCTCGCCGTACGGAGGATTGGTCAGCAGGATGCCCGGCTGCTCGGTCGGCGCCTTCACTTCCTGCGCCTCGATCTGCTTGAGCGGCACGTCGAACATGATGCCCGCGCACTTGAGGTTATGGCGCGTCATCGCCACCATGTCGCCCGAGATGTCGGAGCCGAAGATGGTCGGCGATTCCGGCAGCGGATTGGCCTTGATCGAATTTTTCATGTCGTTCCACGGCGCCGGATCGAAGTCGTTGAAGGCCTCGAAGGCGAAACGGCGGCGCGCGCCCGGCGGAATGCCCTGCACCATCTGCGCCGCTTCGCACAGGATGGTGCCGGAGCCGCACATCGGGTCGAACAGCGGCATGCCCGGCTTCCAGCCCGACACGCGCAACAGGCCGGCGGCCAGGTTCTCGCGTAGCGGCGCGTCGCCGGTTTCCTCGCGCCAGCCGCGCTTGAACAGCGCCTCGCCCGAGGTGTCCAGGTAGATGATGAACTGGCGCGCGTCGAGGAAGCCGACGATACGCATGTCCGGCTCCTTGGTGTTGACCGACGGACGCTTGTCGAACTGGTCGCGGAAGCGGTCGCAGATCGCGTCCTTGATCTTCAGCGTGGTGAACTCCAGGCTTTTCAGCGGGGATTTGACGGCGGTGACGTCGACACGGATCGTGTGGTCGTAGGTGAACCAGTCTTCCCACTGCTGCGCCAGCACCAGGTCGTAGATGTCGTTCTCGTTCTGGTAACCGGTGACGGCCATGCGCATCAGCACGCGCGAAGCGATCCGCGAGTGCAGGTTGATGCGGTAGGAATCGAGCAGGTCGCCGGAGCAGTGCACGCCGCCGGGGACCTGGTTGTGCACCTTCATGGTGGTGCTGAGGAGGGCGATTTCGCCCAGTTCTTCGGCCAATGCCGCTTCCATGCCGCGCGGGCATGGACAAAAATAGGATGCCATAGGTGTACCTTTTGTCCGTTGAAAAACCAAAAACCGTTAATTCCTGCTACGTTACTTCGTTGCTGCTTTACTTCCGCATCGCGCGCTCGAGGAAGTCCAGGCGGTCCTGGCCCCAGAAGCTTTCTCCATCGAGCACATACCACGGCGAGCCAAATACATTGGCGGCGGTGGCGTCCTCGGTGTTGCGGTCGTACTCGGCCTGCACGCTGGCCGTCTCCGACGATTTGATCAGCGCGCGGCCATCGAGGTCGCAGCCGCCGGCGATCTGCGCCAAGGTGTCCTCGTCGCCGATGTTCTTCTCCTCGGCCCACAGGCCGCGCATGATGGCGCCGGCCAGTTCCAGCGAAACGTCGACGCCGTGCGTCAGGCGCGCGGCGACCACCATCCGGTTGGCCAGGTCGGGCGACACCGGGAAAAACTTCGGCTGCACGTTCATCGGCACGCCGAGGAACTCCGACCAGCGCGCCAGCTCGACCAGCCGGTAGGCTTGGCGCTGCGGCGCGCGCTTGGCCAGCGGCAGGCCGCCGGAGACGCCGAACACCTTGCCCAGGTCGAAGGGACGCACCTCGATCTGCACCGCGTGCTGGCGCGCCAGCGCGACAAAGCGCTCATGTCCCAGATAGGTCCACGGCGAGTGGATGGCGAAAAAATACTGACAGACTTTGCTCATGATGCTCCGATCAGAACGGTTTGACGACAACCAGGATCACGATGGCCAACAGCATGAACACCGGCACTTCATTAAACACGCGGAACCACTTGTGGCTGCGCGTATTGACGCCTTTTTCGAATTTTTTCAGGATCGAACCGCAGGCGTGGTGATAGCCGATGACCAGCGCCACCAGCAGCAGCTTGGCGTGCAGCCAGCCGGGCATGTGCGCGCCGTACTGCATGTAGACCAGGATCGCGCCGAACACCACCGCGAACACCGACAGCCACATCGAAAAACGGTACAGCTTGCGCGCCATGAGCGTCAGGCGCTCGGTGGTGGCGGTGCTGGTCTCCATCGCCAGATTGACGAAGATGCGCGGCAGGTAGAACACCCCGGCCATCCAGGACATGACGAAGAAAATGTGCAGCGCTTTGATCCAGAGCATACGTATCCTTTATTGACGAACTTCACCGTGACCGAATACCACATACTTCAACGACGTTAAACCTTCCAATCCGACCGGGCCGCGCGCGTGCAGCTTGTCGTTCGAGATGCCGATCTCGGCGCCCAGGCCGTATTCGAAGCCGTCCGCGAAACGCGTCGAGGCGTTGATCATCACCGACGCCGAATCGACCTCGCGCAGGAAGCGCATGGCGGCGCCGTGGTCCTCGGTGACGATCGCCTCGGTGTGCTTGGACGAGTAATGGTTGATGTGCTCCATCGCCTCGTCGATGCCGTCGACGATCTTGACCGACAGGATCGCCGCCAGATACTCGGTCGACCAATCCTCCTCGGTAGCCGGCGCCAGGTGCGGATAACCGGCCGCCGACAGGATCGCCAGCGCCTCCGGATCGGCGCGCAGTTCGACCTGCTTGGTCGCGTACAGCGCGGCCAGTTGCGGCAGCACCGCCGGCGCGACCGCGCGCGCCACCAGCAGGGTTTCCATCGTGTTGCAGGTGCCGTAGCGGTGGCACTTGGCGTTGAAGCCGATGTCCAGCGCCTTCTTCAGATCGGCCCTGGCGTCGATGTAGACGTGGCAGATGCCGTCCAGATGTTTGATCATCGGCACGGTCGCCTCTTCCATCAGGCGCGCGATCAGGCCCTTGCCGCCGCGCGGCACGATCACGTCCACGTACTGCGGCATGGTGATCAGCGCGCCGACGGCGGCGCGGTCGGTGGTGTCGACCACCTGCACGCCGTCCTCCGGCAGTCCGGCGCCGGCCAGGCCTTCCTTGACCAGCTTGGCCAGCGCGCGGTTGCAGTGGATCGCCTCCGAGCCGCCGCGCAGGATGGTGGCGTTGCCGCTCTTGATGCACAGGCCCGCCGCGTCGACGGTGACGTTGGGACGCGACTCGTAGATGATGCCGATCACGCCCAGCGGCACGCGCATCTGGCCGACCTGGATGCCCGACGGGCGGAATTTCAAGCCGGAGATCTCGCCGATCGGATCGGGCAGCGCGACGATCTGGCGCAGGCCCTCGACCATCGTGGCGATGGCCTTGTCCGACAAGGCCAGCCGGTCCAGCATCGCCGGCGCCAGGCCGCTGGCCGCCGCCGCGTCCATATCGAGCTGGTTGGCGGCGCGCA
>DATMSN010000344.1:0-1882 GCA_035565375.1 Duganella sp.
CCTGGCGGGGGACGACGGCGGGGGCGACCGCGTTGCATTGGTACATCAGCGGGTTGATGCCGCTGCTGGCCAGCCCCACCAGATGCGCCTGCTCGGCCAGGGCGATGCGTGCGGCGCTGGCCGCGATGTAAGGCGCGCGCCGCGCCATCTCGGCGTTGACCAGTATGGTTTTATAGGACATGGCGGCTCCTTCAGGCAGTGGCGCGCCGTTCATACCGGGTGCGCGGCAGGGTCCGGCGGCGCCTCGGCGTGCTCCTCGTGCTGGACGATCGCCAGCTCGCCGGCGAAGTCCGCCAGCGCCTGCGCGTAGCGGTCCTCCAGCACGTCGCGTTGTCGCAGACACATGCTGGCGACCGGCAGTTTGTTACACAGTTCCGCCATCGACGTCAGCACGTCCTGGCCGTCGCGGCCGCCCATGGTGCAGAACAGGGCGACGCGGCGGAAATGTTCGCGCTGCTGCAGGATGTAGCTGCGCATCGGCGCGCTCATGCGCCCGGCCCAGACCGGCGTGCCGAGCACGATGAACGGGTAGTCGGCCGGACGGTAGCGGGGCGGCTCTATTTCCGCCGGCGACTTGCGCAAGGCTTGCCACGCCGAGCGCAGGAAGCCGCCGGCGCCGCCGCGCGGGTGCACGTCGTGGATCTGTTCCAGATCGGCGCCGCAGGCCCGGGCCAGGCTTGTTGCCGCCTTGGCGGTCACCCCGGTGCGGGAGTAGTACACGATAAGACAGAGGCTCATGGCAACTCCTTTGTCAGCGCGATGGCGGGCCGCCGGCGCGTCTATTCTCTTGTTGGACCGGGAACGGCGGCCATGGTTCCCCGCGCCGCCGCCGATTTCCGTAACCAGTAAATAACATCGGCCGATGGCGTCCGCCCGGCTTTTCGGGTAAGCTGGCGGCGTGCTCCATCCGCGCGGTCGGCGGCCTGGAGCGCAGTGGCCAAAAGCCATCGCCGTATCGGGAGAGACTGTCGCGGGATTTCCCAGCGAACAGCGCCGAAGGAGCAACCGCCCCGGAAACTCTCAGGCAAAAGGACCGATACAGCATTTCAAACTCTGAAGAGCGGCAGGGCTCGGACGTCGTCCGCCGCACCGAAGGAGCAAGCGCTGCCGCCATCGCGGCCCGGCGTGAATCTCTCAGGTCCAGAACAGAGGGGGTGTCTTTGCGCGTGTGCGCCGAGACCATCCCCTTTGACGGTCTGGAGTCCCCATGAAAACCATAGCAATCATCGGCGGCGGCATCACCGGCGTCACCACCGCCTACGCCCTCGCCAAACGCGGCTTCGCCGTCACCCTGCTGGAGCGCCATCGCTACGCGGCGATGGAAACCTCGTTCGCCAATGGCGGCCAGCTGTCCGCCTCCAACGCCGAGGTGTGGAACCACCGCTCCACCATCGCCAAAGGCCTCAAGTGGATGCTGAAGAACGACGCGCCGCTGCTGGTCAATCCCAAGCCGAGCTGGCACAAGCTGTCGTGGTTCGCCGAGTTCGTCGCCGCCATGCCGCACTACCACGACAACACCGTCGCCACCGCCCAACTGGCGCTGGCCGCGCGCGAGCACCTGTTCCAGTGGGCCAAGGACGAAGGCATCGACTTCGATCTCAAACGCGAAGGCATCCTGCACATCTACCGCGACCGCGCCGGTTTCGAGCACGCGGCCACGGTGTCCAAGTTATTGTTGGAGGGCGGGCTGTCGCGCCGCGCCGTCACGCCGGAGGAGATGCGCGCCATCGAGCCGGCGCTGCGCGGCGACTATTACGGCGGCCACTACACCGTGAGCGACTGCACCGGGGACATCCACAAATTCACCACCGGCCTGGCGCGCGCGGCGCAGCGGCTGGGCGTCGAACTGCGTTTCGGCCAGCAGGTGACGGCCATGCGGGCC
>DATMSN010000345.1:0-12404 GCA_035565375.1 Duganella sp.
GTCGGCCGGGCCTCGCGCGCGGTCCAGCAGCAGGCGGTTGCCGCTCGTTTGCGCCACCGCCATATAGGGATGGCCGCCGATATCGTCCCAGTCCACCGCGCGCTTGCGCGCCAGCGGGTGCCCGGGCGGGCAGGCCAGCACGAAGCGCTCCTGCAGGATCGCTTCGAAGTCGATGCCCGGCTCCTGGCCGCCGAGGAAGTTGACGCCGAAATCGCAGGCGCCGCGCAGCACGTGGCTGAGCACTTCGGCCGACCCCTCGTCGACCACGCGGATGCGGATCTTGGGGAATTCCGCGTGGAAGCGGCGCAGCACCGGCGGCAGCATGTGATGCGCCACCGACGGCACGCAGGCCACCGACACCTCGCCGTAGTGGCGCAGCGAGATGCCGCCGATGCTGTGCAGCGACGCCTGGACGCCGTTGAGGATCTCGACCGCCTTGTCGAAAAACTCGCGTCCCACCAGGGTCAGGTCCACGCGCCGGGTGGTGCGCTCGAACAGCTTCGTGTCGAGCGCTTGTTCCAGTTTGGCGACGCGGCGCGACAGCGCCGGCTGCGACAGGTTGAGCGTTTGCGCGGCCGCCCGGAAGCCGCCTTGTTCGACCACCGCCACCATCGCCTGCAGGTCGGATAGGTCGAAGCGCAGCTGGTTCATGATTGATGCCCCCGAGTGATCAATGGATAGGAAATGAACATTTTACTTTATCAATCGCGCTTCTGATAATGAGGGCAAATCCTTAAAAGAATGGAGACGACACCGTGTTCACCCGCTTTATATCGGCCCTTCTATTGGGCTGCGCGCTGCTCGGCGGCGCGGCCGGCGCGGAACAGCTCGACGTCATGAACTCCGGCGGCTTCAGCGCCGCCTATAAAGCCCTGCAACCGAAATTCGAAGCCGCCTCCGGGCATACGCTCAACACCGCGTGGGGGCCGTCGATGGGCAAGTCGCCGCAAGCGATCCCCAACCGCCTGGCGAGCGGCGAGCCGGCCGATGTCGTCATCATGGTGGCCTACGCGCTGGACGACTTGATCGAGCAGGGCGTGGTCGATCCGGCCAGCCGCACCGAGTTGGCCGATTCCCGCATCGGCATGGTGGTGCGCGCCGGCGCCGCGCTGCCCGATATCTCCACGCCTGAAAAACTAAAAAAGGTGATGCTCGCGGCGCGCTCGATCGGCTACTCCGACAGCGCCAGTGGCGTTTATATCGAACGCGAGCTGTTCGACAAGCTCGGTATCGCCAAGCAAGTCAAACCCAAAGCGCGTATGATCGAGAAGACACCGGTGGCCGCCTTGGTGGCCAGCGGCGACATCGAGATCGGCTTCCAGCAGGTCAGCGAACTGCTGCCGGTTGCCGGCGTCGCGCTGGCGGGACGCCTGCCCGAATCGCTGCAAAAGGTCACCGTGTTTGCCGCCGGCGTTCCGGTCAAGGCACGCCATCCCGGCGAGGGCCGGGAGCTGATCGCCTATCTGGCTTCCGCCGCCGCCCGTGACGAGGTCCGCGCCAGCGGACTCGATCCCAAGTAACCGCATCGTATCGAGGATCACATGACATCCACCGCCATACCGCAATCCCGCCCCGGCACCGTCTTCCGCGTCGTCAGCGGCAACTTCATGGAGATGTTCGACTTCTTCCTGTTCGGCTTTTACGCCACCGCCATCGCCAACGCCTTCTTCCCGGCCGGCGACGAACTGGCGTCGCTGATGATGACTTTCATGACCTTCGGCGCCGGCTTCCTGATGCGGCCACTGGGCGCGATCTTCCTCGGCGCCTATGTCGACCGGGTCGGCCGCCGCAAGGGCTTGATCGTCACGCTGGCGCTGATGGCGATGGGAACGCTGCTGATCGCCTGCGTGCCGGGCTACGCCACCATCGGCTATATGGCGCCGCTGCTGGTGCTCATCGGGCGCCTGTTGCAAGGCTTCTCGGCCGGCGTGGAACTGGGCGGCGTGTCGGTGTACCTGGCCGAGATGGCGACGCCGGGCCACAAGGGCTTCTACGTCAGCTGGCAGTCGGCCAGCCAGCAGGTCGCCGTGGTGGCCGCCGCCGCGCTGGGCTACGGCTTGAACCAGTGGCTGACGCCGGCGCAAGTGGGGCAATGGGGCTGGCGCATTCCGTTCTTCATCGGTTGCATGATCGTGCCGGTGCTGTTCGTGATCCGCCGCTCGCTGCAGGAGACCGAGGAATTCAAGGCCCGCAAACATCGTCCCGAGGTCAGGGAGATCTTCCGCTCGATGCTCAGCAACTGGGCGCTGGTGGTCTCCGGCATGATGCTGGTCGCGATGACCACCGTGTCGTTCTACCTGATCACCGTCTACACGCCCACCTTCGGCAAGAGCGTGCTGCACCTGACCACCAGCGCCGCGCTGATCGTCACCCTGTGCGTCGGCGTGTCCAACTTCGTCTGGCTGCCGGTGATGGGCGCGTTGTCGGACCGCGTGGGGCGCCGCCCGCTGCTGCTGTGCTTTTCGCTGCTGGCGATCCTGACCGCGTATCCGGCGCTGCACTGGCTGGTGCACGCGCCGAGCTTCGCCCACATGCTGGAGGTGGAACTGTGGCTGTCGTTCCTGTACGCCAGCTACAACGGCGCCATGGTGGTGGCGCTGACCGAGGTGATGCCGGTCGAAGTGCGCACGGTCGGCTTCTCGCTGGCCTACAGCCTGGCGACGGCGGTCTTCGGCGGCTTCACGCCGGCGATCGCCACGGGCCTGATCGAATACACCGGCGACAAGAGCGCGCCTGGCTGGTGGATGACGTTCGCCGCCGCCTGCGGCCTGTGCGCCACCTTGATTCTGTATCGCCGCCAGCGCCTGCAAGGTCAGGAAAAATCCACCGGACGCCTGGCGGCGTAAGCGACTCGCGTCACGCGCGCAGGCGCGCGAACAGGCGTTCGATATCGATTTCCTGTATCAGCAGATCGCCATGATTGGCCTTGATCAGGCGTGGCGCCAGCGCCGAATCGCCCGATCCCAAAGGCGATTCGGTCATGTCGGCGGCGTCGAACCGCTGCACCGAATGCAGATCGTCGACCAGCAGGCCGATGGTGCTGTCTCCCAGGCGCACCAGCATCACCTGGCTGTTGTCGGTCACCACGCCGGGGTTGCCGGTCGCCAGCAACGCCAGATCGAACACCCACACAAAATGCTTTTGACCGCCGGCCAGCGGCACGTCCAGCATGCCGAGGCGCGCCGGGTTGTTGCCGGCCGCCTTTTGCACCTTGGCGAACGGCACCGCCTCCTGGATGCACGCCGCCTTCAGCGCCATCAAGGCGCGGCCGGCGTGGAAGATGGCGAAATCGGGACCGGTGTCGCTATGGCGTTCGATTCTCGCCGGCGGCGCGGCCAGCGCGGAGTTGTCGCGCACGGGCCCGAACGACTCGATCAGCACCGACAGCACCGGCTGTTCGATATCGACATTCGCGCCGGCGCGGAACTCGCGATACCCGGATGCGCGCGTGCACGCCGCGATCGCATACTGGCCGCCGTGCGACATGATGCGCGAGACGCTGGCGCCTTCCGCGCTGTCGGCGGCCGCCAGCAGGTCGGGGTCCAGTTCCAGCGTATCGCCGGGCGCGTAGGCCGGATCGGTGCACGACAGGATGCGGCGTTCCGGCGTGATGAAGAACGCCTGCATGTTCCGGCGTCCCGCCACGCCGCTGTGCAGCATGTTGAGCAGCTCCGGGCGCGAATCGAACACGATGCCGATGCCGCCGACCACCGTGGAAGCCTGTTGCGGATGGCGGATCGCCGCGTGATAGATGAAGGTCGGCTCGCCGCCGTACAGGGCCGATGGCGCGAACGGTTCGGGATAGTGATCCAGCTCGCCGCGCAGCGCGCAAACGCGGCCCAGCGTGGCGCCGTCGATATGCGTGCCGACGTCCTCGCCGGTGCTGGCGAGGACGCGTCCACCGCGATCGTAGACGAACAGGCGCGCGTACACCGTATAAAGGCTGTTGATGTAGGCGAGGACTTCGGCCATCGCGGCGGTCTGCGCGGGCGAAGGATGGGCCAGGCCTTCCCGCAGCTGCGCCGTCAGCGCCCACCAGCGGCAATCGTTGGCGCGTTCGTACAGGTTACGGTCCAGCATATCGACCAGCAGTTGCGAGGTCAGTTCCGCCTCGTTGATGCTGGCGGCGAGCACCGTCTGGTACAAGTCCTTGATCGAGCGGGAGAAGATGGCGTCGCTGCGCGCGCCCGTTTCGGTGATCTGGTCGAGCACCGTATTGAGTTTGTTGACGTTGCCGCTTTGGTGCGCATGGCCGTCCGCCTGGTCGTTGGCGGCGCTGGTGACCTTGCCGTTCCAGACGATGCGTTCGATGGTGCGCGTGGTGCGCGTCACCGCGTTCATCAGCTCATGCAGGGTGGGGCTGAACGCCTGTGCGTGCGACAGCAGGCCCTCGATCAAGCGCGGATCGGCGCCGGACAGCGCGTCGGCGCCGGTGTTGCGGAAGGCCAGGTCGACAGGCATCATCAGTTGTCCCTTCCAGCCGGGCGGGCCGGGATAGCCCTGGTAGCCGTCGGAGCGGAAGGTGCGCACCAGGTATTCGCGGCCGCCGAACATCAGCAGGTGCGGCAGGCCGTCGACGTTGGTCGGCACCTTGACGCCGGCCGGTATCCACAGCGGATCGGCGCTGCTGATGACGCGGTCCTGCGCATCGAGCAGCAGCATGTTGGCGCGATGCGACGGGGCGCGGTAGGAAGCGAAGATGGCATCCATCTCCTGCTCGAAATTGAAGCACAGGCATAGCACGCCGGCCGGCTCGCCGCTGTCGGGGTGCGTCATGCGGTGCGAGTAGACCAATGCGCGCGGTTTGCCCGGCCGCAGGTCGGTGGCGCGGAAGGTCTCGACATAGCCTGATGCGGCCAGCGTCTCGGCCAACAGCGGATCGCGGCTGTGGGCCACCGGCGTGGCGGGATCGGCCTGCACCAGCACGCGTCCGTCCAGGTCCAGCAGCAGGATCTCGTCGTAGACGGTGTATTTGTCGCGGTAGGCGGACAGGCGCCGGCGCGCCGCTTGCAGGCCGCCGTCGCCGTCGCCGTCGTCGCCGTCGTCGACGCCGGCGACGAAGCGGCACAGATCGACGTCGGTGGCCAGGAAGCCGACATCGGCGGTGCGCTCGAACAGGTTGCGGACCAGGATATCGATGGCGTAGCGCGCCTGGGTGCCCAGGTCGGCCAGCACGTGGCGCACCTTTTCCTGCACCAGATTGGCGATCAGCGCGCGTTCAAGCTGCGCGAAACCGGTGCGGGTGGCCACCATCGCCGGCAGCAGCAGGCGCGCCTCGGCCGGGCAGTTCATCTTGGCCGACGACTCGATCAGCTGCCACATTTGATTGAGTTCGCGCAGCGACAGCTCGCAGCGCGCGACGTCCGGCATGTAGGGCAAAAAGGTGTCGGCGCTGGCGGCTTGGGGCGGTTTCATATCCTGGGTTCGACACAAAAAAGTATTTATGTAGCAATTTTTATGCCAGATGGGCAATAGTCGGGGCAAAAAAAAGCCATCCGGTCGGGATGGCGTCGCTCTGGCTGTTGTTACTTATTGCTCAGGCAGGTTTTCATGAATGCCTTGCGCTCGTCGCCTTTTTTGCCGGTGGCGTCGGCGTTACATTTTTTCATCTTGTCTTGTTGGGTCAGCTTTGCTTCCGGCGCGGCCGGCGTGGCGGGCTTGGCGCTCAGGCATTCTTTCATGAAGGCTTTGCGCTCATCGCCTTTTTTGCCGGTGGCGTCGGCGTTACAGGTTTTCATCTTGCTTTGCTGGGCGGTCGGTTCGGCGGCGAACACCGCGCCGCTCAGTGACAGGATCAGGCTGGCAACGAACAGTTTTTTCATCATAATTTCCTCTGCGGTCGAAATGCGGTTGGCGGGCCGATGGCCACATGGGGACTATAACTGAAGTTGCTGCCGCCAGGATAATTCTCCTTGCCAATCCAGGTCAAATCCGGGGTCAGGTCCACCATTGCTACACGAGCGCATCGTTGTACCATTCCACAGCTTCGCTCCCGCAGGTCTTAACGGTCCAGCTTGAGCCAGCGCTCCTCCATTTGAGCAAGCTCGGTGACCGCATCGTCGTTGAGCTGGTTGAGGGCGAAGCCGTCCGGCCACTCACCGCTGACGGTTGTTTTCAGCTCGATGATTTTGCGCACCGCGGTGAGCCGCAGGCTCTTCCGTTGCACGAGGCCCAATGCCTTGGCTATCTGCGCCCGCGTCATGCGATCGGTGATGACAACATGCTTGAAGGCTTGTCGATCCTTGTAATAACTGACCGCTTCCTTGAACAATCCAACGACTATCGCCAGCGCGACCATCGCGACGAAAATGTTGAACACCGCCGTTATGATGTGAGGAGGTATGCGGGACAAAATGGATGCGAGAATATATAAAAATCCCGACACCGCGACTAACAACAGCACGATTTGCCCCATCAGCTTTAATTTCTCTCTGAAAGGCAGCCGCATGAATCTGATCAGAGCTGATTTGACGGAGTGGATCAGCAGCCAGTCAAACGACAGCAACGCCAGCGCCAGCAGCGCTGGATAAGCTGCGTGCAGCGCTTGGTCCGAGAATATTGTAATGGCGCTCACCACGCTTGCCCGGTTGCCCGGGTGCGGGAGTAGCATGGCCAGCGCTAATACAAGCAGCAACGACAGGCCGAAGAAGTGTTGGTAGAACCTGAAAGCGGTTCCCGGGGGGAACATTTTTTTTGGCGATGCCTTAAATGCCGCGGCTGCGCGGGCTGGCAAAATATTGGTCAATACGGGCTGAATAAGAGCATCAATCAGCAGCGTGAATGCCAGCGCCATGGTTACCAGCAAGGCCACGCGGGGTGCGATCAGCCAGCCCAAGGCTATGGCGGTGGCCGACGCGATCAGATTCCGGGTGCGCCAGAGCGCAATTTGATAGGCGCCACGCAATGAGTCCGATAGAGCCAATGATAGTAACAGTGCGCGATGCATCTTCCAGAAGGTTTGGACGGGCATCTTGATCACATAGGCGTCAATCAGATTTTGCAGCTCGGCGGATATCTGGGGTAGATGCCTGCAGGCACGGAAAGCGGTGTCGCGCAGCCAGTAGTTCGCTCCCGACATCGCCAGTTGGAGGATCGGCACCGCTTCCGCGTTCTCCAGCAAGCCCGTCGCTTCCAGACATATCTTTGCTTCGAGCAGACCGTTGGCACCGGCGCTGCGATCGACAATGAACGTTTTCAGTTCCGACGCGAACGGTTTGACCGCTGCCTTGCGGGCGAGGAACGCGTCAGTCAGGAAGCGCAAACTGTGGATCGCCCGCAGCTGGGTTGCTTTGTTCCCCAGATAGGTATTGATCTCGGTCCAGCAGAATTGCGCGATACGTTTTGCGGTATCGTCGTCGCATAATTGGGCGTAGAGCACCATCGCGTCGCGCCCGCGTGAGTCGCTGGGGATATGTTCAAGAGGCAGATCTTGTCGGCTGTCAAGCATTCGCGTCGTTACAAAGTACTCCAAAAATCGACGATGGACGAAGGCGAACGAACTCGCATCGCCCGATGTCTCGCGCGCGAGGCGCGCGTGGCTGAGGATGCCGATGGTGGCCTCCGCGTGGTTGATCGACGATTCGTTTTTGAGGACGGCCACCGGCGCCTCCAGTCCATAAGCGGGCGAGTTGAACACGAAGCTGGCGATTTGGGTGGCGCTTTCGATGACGGCTTCAGTGGTCAAACCCTGTTTTTTTATTTTCGCGCTCACTCCAGCCGTTGTGAGACGGGTGTGCAGATAATTATCGTATAAATCGGCTTGTGTCTTTGGCAGCGTGTGATGGACACGTACCCATTCACCGAGTAACGCCATTAAAAATGGGTTGCGCGCAATAGGAACAAGATCGTGGCGGTCGCGTAAAAGTTGGTTTTGTAGCTCCGGGGTAAATCCGGGATAGCGTCGCAACGATTTTACGATGCGGTCTTCCGACATGGGACGTATGTCCAGAATTTTTTGCGCCACGAAAGCCTGCGTTGGTCGGCGGAAGTGGCGGGATGCGAGAACGCCCTTGGCGTTCTTATGGCCGGAGATAAACCGGCATAGCAGCTCTGACAGCTTGTCGATCAGCCATGACTCCTCCTCCGCGTCAAGAAGCTCGGGGATCTCGTCAAACGAATCGAAAATGAAGAACAACCTGCCATGCTGCCAAAGATCGCGGAAATAAGTATCGAGGAACTCCTCGGGAAATACATCGCCGCGGCCTTTGAGTTTTTCCAATACAAAAGACTCAAGGTCCTCCATGGTTGGCGGGTGCTGTTCCGTCCATTGCGCGTCACGCTTGCCGGCCGACGGTAGCCATTCGCGCAGATTGATATACAAAGGGATGCGGCCGGTTACTCCGACCTCAGCTAGCATGTCGAGCGCGAGCTTGCGTAACGCCACGCTTTTTCCCCCGCCAGGCTCACCCAAAACAAGAAAAGCCTTGGTTTTTTTGTCGGAGCGCAGCGCGGTTTGCAGTTTCGCGATGCGCTTACGGCTTGTGCCGGTGCTGTTTGGCACGCCGATTTCTACCTCCGCCTCCAGTTCGGTATAGTAATCTGGGCTCCAATTGGCCTGCCGGTCCGTGGTGACCAGATCCAGATTGAGCGCGGTGCAGAAGGACTGGAGCTTGTTGGCAAAACCTGGATCCGGGAAGTCCTTCTTTAGCGGCACCGGATGGTCGCTACCGATGGAGCGGCGATATAAAAAGTAGTTTACGATCGTCACGCCGTAGGCGGCGAAGACCATGACCGCAACGGAGGGATCGGTCCAATGAATATCAGCAAGCCAGGGGGCGGCCTTCACGACGGAAGGTTCCGCAGCAAGACCCCTGATCGCGGTATTGATGAAGTTCTCCCAGAGGCTGTGCGAGCTGGCGAGGCCAAAAATGCCCGCGAGGGACACGAGTTGTATTGCCGTCGCGCCTGCGCCGGGCGGCATGAGCAATGGACGAATGAATATCAACAGTACAAAAGTCAGCAGCGCAAGTGCGATGACTTGTATCGTCGGCAGGAAAAGAAAGGAGCCGATCAGCGCGACAATAAAGATTGCAACGAACGAGAGCGCCAAGCGGTGCGACGAGGTCAGGTTATTAAGCAATAAGTTCTCCAAAACTATCGAAGGCGGACGGGGTTGCCAACCATATCATTGATATTTTATTTTGGAAACTTGCTACTTTTGATTTATATCAAGTAAAGATCAAAAAAGGCTCGCAGTGCGAGCCCCGCTTCTTTGCTGTTCTTTTTGCGGCAATGAAGATCAGCCGTCGCGCTCGTGAAGGCCTTTTTCCACGAAGACCACTGTGGTGCGCGGCGGAATGGTGAAGCTGCCGGTGGCGCCGGCGTAGATTGCATTGCGTGCCAGTGTGGCGTTGTCCGATTTGAGCTGCACCTCGTGAAGCGCCAGTCTGCGCCCGGCCAGTTCGGGCACCGCGATCGTCTTGGCGACCTTGTCGACGTTGAACAGCACCACCACCGATTTGTATTTTGCGTCGCCCTGGCGCAGCGGCACGCGGCCGTCGATGCTCATGACGATCAGCCCCGGAATCTGCCACGGTCCGGTGTTGTGGAAGCGCAGCCGCTTCGATACGTCGTCGGACGTGCGCAGGCGGAACAGGCCGGAGTCCTGGCGGATCGCCAGCATGTCGTTGACGTAGTTGCGCGCGCCGACGATGGCGTCGGTGTCCGGCTTGATCAGCGGGTTGGCGAGGATGGGTGACATCAGCGCCCAGTTGTCCTGGTTGACGCCCGCCATCGGCAGGCCGACGCCGAAGCCGTTCGACTGGTAGCTGTAATCGAGCTTGTTGAACCAGTCGCCGGCGTCGTAGCTGTCGCGGTCCATCGATTTCGAGCGCAGGATCTCCTGGCCCGCGTGCAGGAACGGCACGCCCTGCGACAGGATGTTGATCGCCGCGCCCAGGTTCTGCACCCGCACGCGGTCGGCGATGCTGGTCGATTGCGGCAGCTTGTAGGCGTTCAGGTCGAACAGCGTCTGGTTGTCGTGCGCCTCGACGTAGTTGATGGTCTCCGCCGGATTGGCGGCGAAGCCGGCCTGCTGCCCGAAGTAGTCGATCTGCGAATTCTTGCGCAGCGTTCCGGTGCGGTCGACGAAGCTGTAGTCCCGCAGGGTGCCGGACAGGCCGACCTTCACCAGGTCGCCCAGCCGCAGCAGATCGTCCTTCGTTTGCGTCGACTGCGCGTTGGGATCGTAGAAGGCGCCATTGATGAAGCCCTGCTGGCTGATCAGGCTCGCGCCGCTGTCGCAGCATCCGCCGCCGCGCACCGCGTCGCGCAGGCGGTCGTTGAAGGAGCCGATGCCGGAGCCGTACATATTGGCCTGGCGCGCCTGCACGAAGCGGGCGTCGTTGCCGACCGTGCCGAAGTTCCATGCCTCGCCGTAGAGATAGATGTCGCGCTGGGCGGCGGCGTTGACGGCGCTTTGCAACCGTTTCATCACCGGCAGCGGCGTGAAGCCCATGATGTCGAAGCGGAAGCTGTCGACCTTGTAGTCGCGCGCCCAGGTGGCGACGGAGTCGATCATCAGCTTGGCCATCATGGCGTTTTCCGACGCGGTGTCGGCGCAGCAGCTGTCGTTGGTGATGCCGCCGCCCGCGTTGAGGCGGTAGTAATAGGTCGGCACGATCTTGTCGAGCACCGACAGCGGTCCTTGCTGCGACGCGCTGGTGTGGTTGTAGACCACGTCCATCACCACCCGCAGGCCTTGCTGGTGCAGGCCTTGCACCATGGCGCGGAATTCGCGCACACGCGCCGCGCCGTCATCGGCGTTGGTCGCGTAGCTGCCTTCGGGCGCCGTGTAGTGCACCGGATCGTAGCCCCAGTTGAAGCAGTCGGCGCCGCGCGTCGCTTCCACCGCCGCCTGCTGGTCCGGCGCGTTGGGCGCGGCGTTCGGTATCGCCGGCGTGGAGCAGCCGGTTTCGTTGACGCTGGCGTAGTCGAACGACGGCAGCAGATGGATGTGCGTCAGGCCGGCCTTGCGCATGTCGCGCAGGTGGCGCATGCCGTTCGAACCTTCATCGGTGAAGGCCAGGTATTTGCCGCGATGGGCGGCGGGCACGCTGGCGTCGCCGGCGCTGAAGTCGCGGATATGCAGCTCGTACAGCGCGATGTCGGTCGGATGGTCGAGCCGTGGAATGCGTTGGTGGTCCCAGCCGTCCGGCTTGAGCGCGGCGCTGTCCAGGTTGGCGACGAAGCTGCGCTGGCTGTTGGCGCTCACGCTGAGCGAATACGGATCGGTGACGGTGTTGTTGACCACCGTGTTGCCGGCCCAGCGCGACAGCACCTGCAGGTTGTAGGTGTAGTAGTAGCGGTTGACCCAGCTGGCGTCGGGCGCGGTGTAGCTCCACACGCCGCTGGCGCCGTCGCGCACCATCGCGCGCGTGATGGCGTTGGCGCCGTTGGCGTCCGGGTACAGGTTCAGGCTGACCGCCTTGGCGGTCGGCGCCCACACGCGGAAGGTCGGCGCGCCGTTGCGGTTGTAGCTCAGGCCCAGCGTGGCGTTGGCGGCGGCGCCGGCGAAGACGTCGTCCAGCATGCCGCTCATTTGCAGCGAGGTCACTTGTATCAGTTTGCCGGTGGCGCCGAACTGCGCGATCGCGAACTGATTGCTTGCCTTGGCGGCGATGCCGGCGGCGTCGGTGGCGGACATGGTGAGCGCGGTGGTCCCGGCCAGGTGTGGATATTTTTGTAGCAGCGCGGCCGGCAAGGTGCCCGCCGCGTTCAGGGCGATGCTGCCGTCGGCGCCGGTGACGCCGGCGGGGCTGGAGCCAAGGCCGCCGTTGACGGCGTAATACAGTTTGTAGCTGCCGCCGGCGGGCGCGCCGGGCCAGGCGAAGCTGCTGGCGGACAGCCAGTGCGCGCTGGCGCTGTTCAGGTTGCCGAGGCTGATGGCCGGCTCGCTGTTGTAGACGGTGCAGTCTCCTTCCAGCATCCAGACTTGCTGGCCGACGTTGGCGATGTTGGCGTTGAAGGCGGCCGATTGGTCGTTGCCGCAGTTTTTGTTGCCGCTGCCGTCGGTGAGCAGGAAGGCGATTGCCGGCTTGGCCGTATCGACCGGGATGTCGACGTAGCGGCCGAAGGCGTCGGCCTGCGTCAGCATGAAGCGGCCGGTGATCCAGGCCGGACTGGGGGTGACCGGGCCTTCCCAGGAGTAGACGCCCCATAGCGCCTCGTCGCCCTGCGCGCGATGATAGTGCATGCGGATGGTGCCGGCGGCCTGTGGGCTGGCGGCGGCGACGACGGTGGCGGCCAGCATCTTGGCGGCCGGGGCGGAGGTGTCGTCCGAGGTGCCGCCGCCGCAGGACGCCAGCGCCGCCAGCAGGCCTATTGCCGGGATTAGTTTCAGTCGTGAAAGTAAACTACAACGCGTGTCCATGCATGCCTCCAAGTGTCTAGTAGTGTTTTAGCCT
>DATMSN010000346.1:0-3651 GCA_035565375.1 Duganella sp.
ATTTCAATATTCTCGAGCAGGGTAGACATAGGCAGCAATCAGTTAGCTTGCGGGCGCAGCGCCGACTTGGGCCGGAACGCCTTGCACACCGCGGGGTCGGTTTCCATATACGGGCCGCCGATCAGGTCGACGCAGTAGGGCACGGCGGCGAAGATGCCGCCGGCCAGCGTGGCGCCGTCGGCGTCTTTCAGCCCGCCCAGCGTTTCGGCGATGGCCTTCGGCTGGCCCGGCAGGTTCATGATCAGCGCCGCGTGCTGCGGCGTCTCGCGGATCACCGCCGTCTGCCGCGATAAAATCGCGGTGGGCACGAAGCGCAGGCTGATCTGGCGCATTTGCTCGCCGAAGCCGGGCATTTCCTTGGTGCCGACGGCCAGCGTGGCTTCCGGCGTGACGTCGCGCCGTGCCGGGCCGGTGCCGCCGGTGGTGAGCACCAGATGGCAGCGGTCGATGTCGACCAGGTCGATCAAGGTGGCTTCGATCAGCGCCCGCTCGTCGGCGATCAGGCGGGTTTCAAGACGGTAGGGGGTGGTCAGCGCGCGCGCCAGCCATTCCTCCAGCGCCGGGATGCCCAGGTCCTGGTACACGCCGCCGCTGGCGCGGTCCGAAACCGAGACCAGGCCGATGACCAGCAGCTGGCCGGCGTCGACGCCGGCCGTGGTGTCGTTACTCGTCATCGTTCTCGCTGTCGTCGTCGGCGCCATCGTCGTCGGTGGCCGCTTGTTTCTTCTTGCCCTCGACCTGCTTGAGGATCTGGAAGATCTCGCGGTAGGCCTTCGGCGGCTTGTTCTCGGCCTGCTCCTTGCGGGCGTTGCGGATCAGGGTGCGCAGCTGTTGCACGTCCAGTTCCGGGTTCTCCTCGAGCAACACGGTGAGCGCCTTGTCATCGGCAAGCAGCTTGTCGCGGCGGCGTTCCAGCGCGTGCATGGCGGCCGTCTCGGACTTGGAGGCGCCCTTCCAGCTGTCGATGGCTTTCTGGATCTCGGCCACTTCGGCTTCGTCGAGGGTGCGCATCTTCTTGCCGACGAACTGCATCTGGCGGCGGCGGCCCTCGTGGTTGGTGATCTGCTGGCATTCGAGGATGGCGTCGCGCACGTCCTCGGGCATCGGTACGCGCTTGACGCGGTCACGCGCCGCTTCGACCAGCGTTTCGCCCATTTTCTGCAGGGCGTCGGACTGGCGCTTCATCTCGGATTTGGAAGGGCGTTCGTATTCTTGCTCGAATTCGGTGGAGCTGAAGCCGACCGCGCCGCGATTTGGATTTACCATAATATCAACTTTCGGTGGGGCGTGTACCTGCCCCTGTAAACTGTAAACGACTGCTATGATAACTGTTTTAGCGGTCACCCGAAGAAAACAGCCCATGAGCGATACCCATTTCATCCACACCCAGGACCAGTTGAAGCAGCTCGCGCGCGATGTGCTGGCCTTCGCCAAGGCGCAGGGCGGCACCGATTGCGCCGTCGAGATCAGCGAAGGCAGTGGTCTGTCGGTGTCGGTCCGCAAGAGCCAGATCGAGACGATCGAGCAAAACAAGGACAAGGGCATGGGCGTGACGGTGTTCATCGGCCAGCGCCGCGGCAACGCCAGCACCTCCGATTTTTCGCCGGCGGCGCTGAAGGCGACCGTGGAGGCGGCCTACAACATCGCCCGCTTCACCGCCGACGACGATTGCGCCGGCCTGGCCGACGAAGACATGCTGGAGCTGGCGCCGCGCGACCTGAAGCTGTTCTATCCGTGGGACCTGAACACCGCCGACGCCGTTGCGCTGGCCCAGCGCGCCGAGGCGGCGGCGTTCGACGTCGATCCGCGCGTGACCAATTCCGAGGGCGCCAACGTGCATGTGCAGCAGTCGCATTTCGTGTCGGCCAATTCGCGCGGCTTCATCGGCGGCTATCCGTTTTCGCGCCACACGCTGTCGGTGGCGCCGATCGCCGGCAAGGGCGCCAATATGCAGCGCGACGACTGGTATTCGTCGGTGCGCGACGCTAGCAAACTGTCGTCGCCGGAGGCCATCGGCCGGTACGCGGCCGAACGCGCGCTGGCGCGCCTGAACGCGCGCACCATCGACACGCGCACCTGCCCGGTGCTGTTCGAGGCGCCGCTGGCGGCAGGTTTGCTGGGCGCGTTCGTGCAGGCGACGTCCGGCGGGGCGCTGTACCGCAAGTCGAGCTTTTTGATCGATTCGCTGGGCAAGCAGGTGCTGCCCGGGCACGTGCAGATCACGGAGGACCCGCACGTCATCGGCGGCGTCGGCTCGGCGCCGTTCGACGAGGAGGGCGTGCGCACCGTCAAGCGCGACGTCGTCAAGGACGGCGTGGTGCAGGGCTATTTCCTGTCGACGTACACGGGGCGCAAGCTGGGCATGAAGACGACCGGCAACGCCGGCGGCTCGCACAACCTGTCGCTGACGTCGACCCTGACCAAAAAAAGCGACGATTTCGTCGCGATGCTCAAAAAGATGGGCACCGGCCTGCTGGTGACCGAGTTGATGGGCCAGGGGACCAACTACGTGACGGGCGACTATTCGCGCGGGGCGTCCGGCTTCTGGGTCGAGAACGGCGTGATCCAGTATCCGGTCGAGGAGATCACCATCGCCGGCAACATGAAGGACATGCTGGCGCAGATCGTCGCCGTCGGCGCCGACGTGCTGGTGCGCGGCACCAGGGAAACCGGCTCGATCCTGATCGAGAACATGGTGGTGGCGGGCGGCTGATTCACACGCCGTACCGGCGCCGCCCGCGCGGCCGCCGCGCTATTCCCGCTTGCAGTGCGCGCTGGTCGGCCGGCCGCAGGCGATCAGGCGGCCGACGTCCGGATTGTCCACATAGTCGAGATGGGCCTGGTCGGGGCGCTCGAGCAGGCCCAGCCAGGTGGGCGCGTTGGACACCAGGATGTTATACACCGCCACGTCGTCGCTCGCGTAGCGCTCGGCCGGCAGCGTGTACGACAATAAATCGTTGGGATCGGTGAACGCCACCAGGGTCAGCCCCGGCCCGGCGACGGGCAAGCGCTTGCCCGCGCTGCGCTTTTGCAGCAGCAACTGCAGACTGTCGGGCGGCGACGGCACCAGGCGGCGGGCGGTATCGGCGTCGCCGATCTGCTGGTCGCCCAGCGACAGCAGCGGAATCTGATTGCCCACCATCACCAGAAAGCGCAGGCGCGCGACCGCCTGCAGCGCCAGCCGCGACGCCGGGGCGCCGGGCTCCTCCTCGGTCATGCGCAGCAGCGTGTCGAACAGGATTTTGCTGCCCAGGCTGCCGGAGACCACCATCAGCGGCAGATCGGACGGCGCGTCGCTGGCCGCCAGCACCTGCAAAATCGCCTCGCGCATGCGGCGCTGGATGGCGTCGCGCGAGACGCCCTGATACACCACCGCGTCCGACAGGCAATCGTCGACCAGCACGTCCTTGAGCTTGGCGTTGAGGCGGGCGCGGATGAACGGGTAGGGCGGCTCGCCGGCGCAGATGGCCGATTTGTTGGTCTGGTCGTAGCATAGCTGGCGTTTGAGCGGCACCGTCAGCGGCGACCAGATCATCGCGTCGAAGCGCAGCGTGCCGGCCGGCGTGCTGACGGTGGACGGCACGATTTGCACTTGCGGGACCTCGGCCGCGCGGATGGCCGGGCCGGCCCCGGGGGCGGTCGTGGCGTCCG
>DATMSN010000347.1:0-4400 GCA_035565375.1 Duganella sp.
CGGCGCCGTCTCCTGGCCCGGCTTGACCAGCGTGGTCTCGAGCGGCATGGTCGAATCGATCGGCTTGGGCAGCTCGGTCACGGCGCTGGCGCTGGCGGCGCCATCGCCGGCAGCGCGCTCGAACAGCGAGTGGGGGATCAAACCGCTCCGATAGGCGTAGACGCCGCCGCCGATCAGGGCCGCCGCCACCACGACCGCGCCGACCATCCAGCCGCCACGGCCGGACGAACGGTCGGTCATCAGCGGCAGGCGCGACTCGGAAAATTGCGCCGCGCGCTCCTTGCGCGGCGGCGCGGCCTCGGGACTGGTCGGCGACACCACTTCGATCATCGCCACCAGCGGCGTGGCGTCAAGCTTGACGACCTTGGCGTAGGCGCGGACGAAGCCGCGCACCACCGCCATATTCGGCAGGGAGGCGTAATCGCCCGCCTCCAGCGCGACCACCTGGCGCGGGGCCAGCTTCAACTGGTCGGCGATCTGTTCCACCGACAGCCCCATCGCTTCGCGCTGGGCGGCCAGTTGTGCTCCGGGCGTGGCCAGGCTGCTGCTGCCCTGGTCTTTTTTCGGCGGTTCTGCCCACTCTGAATTCATTGGTATCCCTGTCTCACTCATCAAACGCCCCACGTTGATAAGCAGCATATTCGGTCGAGCCGGGGTGGTGGCGGCGCAATTGCGTCGCCCAGCCGGCTTCAGCTCCCGTGTCGCCCACCTTATGCTGCACCTTAATCCCGAGCCACAGCACGTCGGCCGTCAGGCTCTCCATCTTTGCCACCTTGTTCAGACGGGTAATGAAGAAATTGGCGCGCACATAATCGCGCTTTTCAAAATATACCCGCGCCAGATTGGCGTTGGTGGCCGGCAGGTCGGGCGTCAACTGCAAGGCTTGCAGCAGATAACGCTCCGCGCTGGCGTAATCCTTGATCTTCAGCGCGCAGGCCCCGGCGTTGTTGGCGGCCGAAGCCGGCGAACGATAGCTGCGGTTGCCCAGCGCCTCGTCGAACAGCGGCATCGCCTCCGCCACCCGGCCGTTCTGGCACAGGAAGGAGCCATAATTGTTGGCCAGATCCGGATTGCCCGGCGCCAGTTTGCGCGCGCGGACAAAATTATCCTCGGCCAGGCCGGTCTCGCCCATGGCCTGGTAAATCAGGCCGCGCATGCCGTAGCCGTCGGCGTACTGCGGATCGGCCACCAGCGCCATCTTCACCTCGTCGAGCGCGAACGTGTACTGGCCCTGCTCGTAATAACCGACCGCCAACTGCATGCGGATCTCGACCTTGCGCTGTGCGCCGGTCTGGTCCGACGCGGTGGTCAGCTCGGCCTTGCCACTGTTGCCCCGCTCCGGCGCCAAGGCGCAGCCGGCCAACGCCCCCGCCAGCGCCGGGATCAACCCGAGCGCGACGAGCCGCCGGCTACGCTGCGCCAGGAATGTCATCAGGAAGTGATCTCCACGATCTTGCCGAAATTGGCGCCGAACTTTTGCTGGTATTCGGCCATCTTTTCCATGCGCTGCGCCACCTTGGTGCGGTCCTGGACCTCGCCGGCCAGCTGGCCGCAGGCGGCGTCGATATCGTCGCCGCGCGTCTTGCGGATGGTGGTGACGATGCCGGCGTCGACCAGGATCTGGGCGAAGGCCTTGATGCGCGGGTTTTTCGAGCGCAGCAGACCGGACTCCGGGAACGGATTGAACGGAATCAGGTTGAATTTGCAGTTGACGCCGGACTGGCGGTCCTGCACCAGCGCGATCAGCTCGCGGGCGTTGTCGTCGGAGTCGTTGACGCCGTCGAGCATGCAGTACTCGAAGGTGATGAAGTCGCGCGGGGCGAATTCGAGATAGCGCCGGCAGGCGGCCATCAGCTCCTTGAGCGGGTATTTTTTGTTCAGCGGGATCAGGCTGCTGCGCAGCTCGTCGTTGGACGCGTGCAGCGACACGGCCAGCGCCACCGGCACTTCCTGCGACAGCTTGTCCATCATCGGCACCACGCCGGAGGTCGACAACGTCACGCGGCGGCGCGACAGGCCGTAGGCGTTATCGTCGAGCATCAGCTTGAGGGCGGTGGCGGTCGGCTCGAAGTTCAGCAGCGGCTCGCCCATGCCCATTATGACGACGTTGGTGATCTGGCGCTCGCCTTTCGGCCCCGGCTCGATGCCCTTGGTGCGGCGCAGCTCGAACTCGGCCATCCACAGCTGGCCGATGATCTCGCCGACGCTCAGGTTGCGGCTGAAGCCTTGCTTGCCGGTCGAGCAGAAACGGCAGTTGACGGCGCAGCCGGCCTGGGTGGAAATGCACAAGGTGCCGCGGTTTTCCTCCGGGATGAACACGGTTTCGACCGCGTTGCCGTTGCCGACGTCGACCAGCCATTTGCGCGTGCCGTCGGTCGACGTGTGGTCGCTGATGATGGCCGGCGCGGCGACGTGGGCGCGGGTTTTCAGTTTGTCGCGCAGCGACTTGGCCAGATCGGTCATGGCGTCGAAATCGGACGCGCCGAATTGATGGATCCAGCGTTGCAGTTGCTTGGCGCGGAACGGCTTCTCCCCCAACTCGGCGCAATAAGCGATGAGCTGCGCGGGATCGAAGTCCAGCAAGTTGGTCAGAGGTGCGTTCATAGTCGGTTTCAAAACAGTTCTAAAAAAACTCCGTTTCCGCGCGCTGGCGGAAACGGGGCATTACACTAAATTACTTGCCGAAGAAGTAGGCAATTTCAACCTGGGCGGCTTCGACAGCGTCGGAACCGTGCACCGCGTTGGCGTCGATCGAATCGGCGAAATCAGCACGGATGGTGCCTTTTTCCGCTTTTTTCGGATCGGTGGCGCCCATCAGTTCGCGGTTTTTCAGGACGGCGTTTTCGCCTTCCAGCGCCTGGATCATGACCGGGCCGGAGACCATGAAGTCAACCAGATCCTTGAAGAAGCCGCGCTCTTTGTGCGCGGCGTAGAAACCTTCAGCCTCTTCACGCGACAGCTGCTTCATTTGAGCAGCAACGATCTTCAGGCCAGCGCCTTCGAAACGGCTGTAGATTTGGCCGATAACGTTTTTTGCAACTGCGTCTGGTTTGATGATCGACAGGGTGCGTTCGATTGCCATTTGAAAAACTCCAATAAAAAGAAAGGTTTAAAACAAAATTGATAGCTCAATCAACCTTTGATTTTACCATAGAACACCCCATATTCCGAGAAACGGCACCAGATTAGGCTGTAACATGGTCCCCGGGCGCCCCGGTATGGGGCGAAAACCGGCGGTTCGGCCCCGGTTTGGGCACGATGCGGGCTGTTTAAGTCCGGATTAAGTGCTTTTGAGCCATGTTTTTGGGTATTTTGGCTGGTCCGTGCTATGCTTTTAACAAGCAGTAAACCGAATCACTCTGAAGGAGGCACTATGATTAACATGGAAAAGACTTACGATCTGTCGGCGGGCAGCCGCCGCGCGGTACAGCACAACGTGCTGCGCAACACCTACTGGCTGCTGGCATTGTCGATGATCCCGACCGTGTTCGGCGCGGCGCTGGGCGTGTCCCTGCACCTGCCACTGGGCGGCGGGCTGATGGCACTGGTGTTCCTGGCCGGCGCCTTTGGATTCATCTGGGCGATTGAAAAGAACAAGGAATCCGGCATGGGCGTGGCCCTGCTGCTGGGCTTCACGTTCTTCATGGGTCTGATGTTGACGCCTCTGCTGTCGCGCATCCTGGGCTTCTCCAACGGCGGCTTCCTGATCATGACCGCGTTCGGCGGCACGGCATCGGTGTTCGCCGTGCTGGCGTCGATCGCCACGGTATCGAAGCGCGACTTCTCGGGCATGGCCACGTGGCTGTTCGCCGGTGTCATCGTGCTGATTTTGGCCTCGCTGGCCAACATCTTCCTGAACATCCCGGCGCTGGCCATCGTGATCTCGGTGGTGGCGATCGCGATCTTCTCCGCGTACATCCTGTATGACGTGCAGCAGATCGTCAACGGCGGCGAGACCAACTACATCAGCGCGACGCTGCGCCTGTACCTCGACGTGTACAACATCTTCGTCAACCTGTTGTCGCTGCTGGGCATCGCCGGCGGCAGCCGCGATTAATCGGATCGGTCAGTAGCATCCAAAAAGCCGGCCTCGCGCCGGCTTTTTTATTGGCCGCGCCTTCCACCACGGCCCCCCAAAGAAACCACGGAGACACAAGGGCGGATTAGCGCAGCGTAATCGGCCAGGCTCCGTTGGCGGCTCATACATGGCCGATTACGGCGTTCCGCCTAATCCGCCCTACGTGGAACTGTGGATGGTTCGGCGTTGCCGCGCACCTGGAAGCGGCTGCTGGCGATGACTTTATCCTCGTCGTCAACCAGCGCCAGCTCGTGCCGGCCCGCCACGGGACGCCAGGCGTAATCGCCCTCCGCGCGGCCGAGCGGCGCGCCGTCGAGCCGCC
>DATMSN010000348.1:0-2184 GCA_035565375.1 Duganella sp.
CGATCTGCTCGGCCTGTGCCGCCAGCTCTTTCTTGCGCAGCTGTTCGCGCTCGAGCCGCTCCTGCCGCTCCTTTTCCTGCTGCGCCGCCCGCAGTTCCTCTTGTGCGGCCAGTTCCTCGTCGGTCGGCCCGGCGGCCCGGCGCAACTGCGCCAGCAGCTCGTTGACCGACGCCGGGCGCCGCTCCTGCTGATAGGCGAAGCCGCCCTGCAGCACCTGCCACTGCCGCTCGTTCAATCCCTGCGGCGGCGATGGATGGAAGTCGGCGGGCCGCATGTCGTCGAACGGCATACGCCCTTCCAGCAGCTGGTAGATCATCACCGCCACCGCGTACACATCGAGCTTGGGCGCGGGCTGGCGCTGATGCGTACCGGCCTCCGGCGCCCGGTAGCCGGCGGTGCCGGCGTTGGGCGTCTGCAAACCGAGACTGCTGCCGGCGCTGCGCGCGCGCGAGGCGATGCCGAAATCGAGCAATTTGATTTCGCCGCGCTGGGTCAGGAAGACGTTGCCGGGCTTGATGTCGCGGTGGACCAGCTTGTGCTTTTCCCACGCGTACTGCAGCGCGTCGCCGAGCGGCGACAGCAGCTTGAACACCGCCTCCAGCGGCAACGGCCCTTGCGCGGCCAGGTAGGCATCCAGATCCTGGCCTTCCAGGTACTCCATGATGATGAAATAGCTGGAGGTGGCCGGGTCCTGCGCCCATTCGTAGACGCGCACGATATTTTCGTGCGCCAGCTTGCGCGCCTGCGTCGCCTCCTCGATCAGCAGTTTGGCGTGGGTGGCGCTTTGGGTGAGCTGCGGCGGCAGGATTTTGAGCGCCACCATCTCGCTGTGACCCAGCTCCGCGTGGGTGGCCAGGTCGGTGGCCTGCCACACCTGCCCCATGCCGCCCATGCCGATCAGGCGCTCGAGCCGGTAGCGGCGGTTCTGCGGGCCGATCTCCTGGCCGGACATCAGGCCCAGCTCCGTGCCCTGGCGCACCGGCATCTGGACGGCCGTGGCGCTGCCTCCCGGCGGCGCGTACTCCGCATCCAGGATGGCGTTCTTGCGACGGTCGAACTCTTGAAGGCTCAACAGACCGTCATCATGTAAGGCCCGCAGTTCGCGGATCTTGTCTCTTGCCGTTTGCATCATTGACTGAAGTGTAACCGTTCCTGCTGTTTGGCGTTGGTGGCCAATATGGGGCCATCGGCGCCTGTGCCCATCTAAATCACGTAGGGCGGATTAGCGCAGCGTAATCGGCCATGTATGCGCCGTCGGCGGCTCATGCATGGCCGATTACGGCGTTCCGCCTAATCCGCCCTACGTGCCCTTTCCCGTCTCCCTTTACGTTAGCGGAACGCCGCATTGGGCGCAGAACTTGTCGTGCGGGTGGTCTATCCGCGTCGGGTGGCCGTTGACGCAGTAGCCCACGCTCCTGGGCGTGGCCGGCAACGGCACCCCGGCCCGCGCCACGCCGATGCCCAACTGGCTTTGCGTGTTGAGCGCGCTGGCGCTGGCCGCGTTTTGCACATTGAGCAGATCGAGCTGGTGGCGGCGATCCTTGTCCAGTTCCGCGTCGCGGTGCGCGCGCTCCTCGAGCACACGCTGGTACGCCTGCTGCGACGCCTCGGCCGGCGTCATGCCATGTTCGGCCGCCACCACCTGCGCCAGCGCCTGTATCTGCTCGGCCGACATGCCGCCCTGGATCTGCATCTTCATGATCTGCGACAGCGCTTGCGCGTTCGGCTCGGCGGCGGTGGCCACTTTGCCGGTGTCGCTCAAGCCGCCGATGGTTTCGATGCGCTTGATCTCGTGCGATTGCTGCGCCAGCAGCACGTCGTACTCGCCCTTCCAGCGCGCGAACTTCTCCTCCCGCTCGTGCTCCAGCTTTTTCAACTCGCGCTGCCAATCGGCCTCCCGCTCCTTCTGCTTGAGGATCTGGCGCTGCTCGTCGACCGCCAACTGGTCCAACAACGCCTGCTTGCTGTTGGCCTGGTTCTGGCGCGCGTGGATGCCGTCCGCCTCGATCGTGCGCAGCAGCTTTTCGTACTGCGCGATGGAGTCGGCCTGGGCCCCGGCGCGCTTCAGCTCCTCGATCTTCTGGTTGATCTCGGCCACCTGCACGGCGTTGGCGGCGTCCTTGACGGCGTCGCCGCGCAGCAGCTCGCGCTGGCGCGCCAGCGCGAGCTGCTGCGCGGCGACGC
>DATMSN010000349.1:0-2138 GCA_035565375.1 Duganella sp.
CGCCGACGCCGGTCAGCGCGATGCCCATCGCCAGGGTGTGGGCAGGGGAGGCGGCGCCTTCCTCCGCCAGCAGGGCCGACAACGAGCGCAGCCGCTTTTGCGCGCGCGCCTGGACGTCCTGGCCGGGGCCTTGCGCGTCGAGGAAGTCGAGGATCACCATTTCGTGCGAGCCGGCCGCCGCCGTCAGCGCCGACGGTTGCCGCGTCAGCAGGCGCATCTGCAGGCGCTGGATTTCGGTCAGCGCCTCGGCCGTGCCGGCCGCCTTGTCGTCGATCTCGAGCACGAACACCACGTGCGGGAGGGCGAAGTCGACGCCCAGCCGCCGCGCCCATGCCTCCAGCGCCGCCTGCTCGGCGGTTGCATCATTGATCAGCTTGAGGACGAAGGCTTCGCGGTAGCGCGTGTCGCGCTGCAGTTCGCCCGTCAGCTGCGCCTGTTCGAGGATCATCTCCGCGGTCAGGCGCACCAGCTCGCCAAATTGCCGGACCTCGTCGGGCGCGCCGCTCAGGCCGACCGCCCCGCACAGCTGGCCGTTGACCGTCAAAGGCAGGTTGATGCCGGGCTGGGCGCCATGCATGTTGCGGGCGCTGGCGCTGTCGATCTCCACGGCGAGCTTCCTGGCCAGCGCCAGCATGGCGCCGGTGTGCAGTTCGCCGATGCGCGCCGGGTTGCCGCTGGCGATGATGCTGCCGCTGACATCCATCACGTTGACGTTGTAGGGAATGATCTTCATCGTGCGCGTGACGATGTCCTGCGCCAGCCCGGTGCTGAGTATGGTCATGCGGATGCCTCGTTGCGTTTATCCAATAAACGACGGTATTTTAACCTTTTATCACGGCAAGATTTGTGCGTATGCCCAATAATCTCGGCGGCGCGGCGCCGATTCTCGTGCGTTTGGCCGATGATTTTCGGCGCGGGAATCCACATAATCAGCATCACTATAAAAATTTAGGAGACCTGGCATGAGCACTTCCCCTATCGCCGCGCAGCAGCCGGCGCCATCCATCCTCGAAGGCGCGTACAAAAAGGCGGCGTGGCACCTGATACCGTTTATCTTCATCTGCTACTTCTTTAATTACCTGGACCGCGTCAACGTCGGCTTTGCCAAGCTGGAGATGCTCGACGCGCTCAAGCTGAGCAACACCGTCTACGGCTTGGGCGCCGGCATCTTCTTCATCGGCTACGTGCTGAGCGGCGTGCCGAGCAACCTGATCCTGCACAAGATCGGCGCGCGGCGCTGGATCGCCGTGATGATGGTGCTGTGGGGCACCTTGTCCGCCTGCATGCTGTTCGTGGCGACGCCGCTGTCTTTTTATGTGCTGCGCTTCTTCACCGGTGTGGCCGAGGCCGGCTTTTTCCCCGGCATGGTGTTGTATTTTACGCACTGGTTCCCGTCGCAGAAACGCGGCCAGGTGATGGCGCTGTTCATGTCGGCGATCCCGATTTCCGGTCTGATCGGCGGCCCGCTGTCGGGCTGGATGCTGGCGCATTTTTCGGCCGGCCAGGGCGGCATGATGGGCTGGCAGTGGCTGTTCCTGCTGCAAGGCGTGCCGACGGTGGTGCTGGGCGTGGCCGTGTATCTCTACCTGAACGACGGCATCGCGCAGGCCAAATGGCTCAGCGACGAGGAAAAGCGCGCGATGCAGGGCGCGCTGGACGACGATGAACGGCAGCGCCAGGCCACCAGCACGGTCGGCCAGTCGTTCGGCGACGTGCTGCGCAACGGCAACGTGTGGATGCTGGGCGTGATTTACTTCTGTATCCAGATGGGCGTGTATGCGATCAACTTCTGGCTGCCGTCGATCATCAAGTCGCTCGGCTACGCCAGCGCGGTCACGGTCGGCTGGCTGAGCGCCGTGCCGTATCTGTTCGCCGCCGTTTTCATGGTGTGGGCCGGCCGCTCGGCCGACCGCCACGGCGAGCGCCGCTGGCACGTCAGCGCGCCAATGCTGATGGGCTTGATCGGACTGACCTTGGCGGCCAATTTCTCCAGCAACCCGGTGGTCGTCATCGCCGGCCTGAGCATGGCGACCATGGGCGCGCTGGCGGCGCTGTCGATGTTCTGGGCGCTGCCGGCGGCCTTCCTGGGCAGCGCGGCGGCGGCCGGCGGCCTGGCGCTGATCAATTCGCTGGGCCAG
>DATMSN010000350.1:0-2543 GCA_035565375.1 Duganella sp.
CAGCACGTCCTCGACCTCGCCCGCCTCGATGCCGGCGCGCGCGATGGCCGCCTGCAGCACGTGGCCGCCCAGGGTGGCGCCGTGCGTCATGTTGAACGCGCCCTTCCAGGATTTGGCAAGCCCGGTGCGGGCGGTCGAAACGATGACGGCGTCTATCATGAATATCTCCTGTGGATTGTTTTAGTCGAGCCAGAATAGCATATTTAGTACGACCGTTCGCAATCCTGTTTGTCAGTTTCGCGTAAGTTTGGAGCAAGCATGACGTAAGGTTCGCGGGCCACACTGCGCTCAGGCTGACGGAGTAATAACTATCGCGGCTAATGAAGTTCAAAAAATTACAGGAGACATAAATGGCAACCCCATCAGGCACAGCAGACCTGCGCAACCCGCCCAAATCGACGGTGATCACTCCGGAAGAACGCAAGGTGATTTTCGCCTCGTCGCTGGGTACGGTCTTTGAATGGTACGATTTCTACTTGTACGGCGCGCTCGCGCCGATCATCGCCAAGCAGTTCTTTGTCGGCGACCCCACCACCACCTTCATTTTCGCGCTGCTGGCGTTCGCGGCGGGCTTCATCGTGCGGCCGTTCGGCGCGCTGGTGTTCGGCCGCCTGGGCGACATGATCGGCCGTAAATACACCTTCCTGATCACGATCCTGATCATGGGCGCGTCCACCTTCATTGTCGGGCTGCTGCCCGGTTACGCGGCGATCGGCATCACCGCGCCGATCATCCTGGTCGCCCTGCGCATTCTGCAGGGCCTGGCGCTGGGCGGCGAATACGGCGGTGCGGCCACCTACGTGGCCGAGCACGCGCCGGAAGGCAAGCGCGGCTCCTTCACCGCCTGGATTCAAACCACCGCGACCCTGGGCCTGTTCCTGTCGCTGCTGGTGATCCTGGGCACCCGCACCGCCATCGGCGAGGAAGCGTTCAACGCCTGGGGCTGGCGCGTGCCGTTCCTGGTCTCGGTGCTGCTGCTGGGCGTGTCGGTCTGGATCCGCCTGTCGATGAACGAATCGCCGGCGTTCGCCAAGATGAAGGCCGAGGGCAAGACCTCGAAGGCACCGCTGAGCGAAGCGTTCGGCCAGTGGAAAAACCTCAAGATCGTCATCCTGGCGCTGGTCGGCCTGACGATGGGCCAGGCCGTGGTGTGGTACACCGGGCAGTTCTACGCGCTGTTCTTCATGACGCAAACCTTGAAGATCGATAGCGCCACCGCCAACATCATGACCGCCATCTCGCTGGCCCTGGCGACGCCGTTCTTCATCATCTTCGGCGTGCTGTCGGACAAAATCGGCCGCAAATGGATCATCCTGGGCGGTTGCCTGATCGCCGCCGCGACCTACTTCCCGCTGTTCGGCGCGCTGACCCACTACGGCAATCCGGCGCTGGAAACCGCGCTGAAGAACTCGCCAGTGGTGGTGGTGGCCGATCCGGCCTCGTGCCACTTCCAGTTCAACCCGACGGGCACCACCAAGTTCCCATCGTCGTGCGACATCGCCACCGGCCTCCTGTCGAACGCGTCGGTCGCCTACACCAAGGAAGCCGCGCCCGCCGGCAGCATCGCCAAGATCAAGATCGGCGACAAGGAAGTGCCGGCGTTCAACGCCGTCATGACGCCTGACGGCCTGAACTTCGACGCCGACAGCAAGAAAGCCGAAGCGGCGCTGAAGAAGGAAGTGGCGGCGGCGGTCAAGGTGGCCGGCTATCCAGCCAAGGCTGACGAGACGCAGATGAACAAGCCGATGATAATCGGCATCCTGTTCATCCTGGTGCTGTATGTAACGATGGTGTACGGCCCGATCGCCGCGATGCTGGTTGAAATGTTCCCGACCCGCATCCGCTACACGTCGATGTCGCTGCCTTACCACATCGGTAACGGCTGGTTCGGCGGTCTGCTGCCGACGATCTCGTTCGCGCTGGTCGCGTTCAAGGGCGACATCTACTACGGCCTGTGGTATCCGATCATCATCGCCCTGATCACCGCGGTGATCGGCGCGCTGTTCGTCGGCGAAACCAAGAACAACAACATCTACGCCAACGACTAAGGTTGGCGCGCTAAGCGCAAGGGCCGGGTTCTGTTCAAGCAGGCCCGGCCCTTTTTACTCCGGGGTCAGGTCCACCATTTCTACACGGGCTGATGCGTTGTGGGGGCATCGATGAGGCGGCACGCCGTCGCCCGCCATCGATGGGCCGCCGGCGGCGCATGCATGGCGGATTACGCTGCGCTAATCCGCCCTTCTACGTGGATCAGACGCACGCTTGCCCTTGGTCCCCCTGACGGTTTAACGCCGCCAGCAGTTCGAGTTTGTTCGATACGCCCAGGCCGCCGTAGGCATTTTTCAGATAACTGCGCACCGTCTCCGGCGTCAGGCCCATCAGCCGGGCGATCTCCTTGTGCGAGTGGCCGCGCGCGTACAACATGGCCGCGCTCAGCTCGCGCGGCGACACCCGCAGCTTGCGCGCCGAGTCGTCGATCAGCGTTAGCACCGTCGACGGGCCGCTGCGGTCCAGCATCAGCCGGCTTCCGCCCAGCGCGATGC
>DATMSN010000351.1:0-4714 GCA_035565375.1 Duganella sp.
CCGCCGAGCTGCGCGCGGCGCTGCCGGGGTTCTACGACAAGCTCGCCGGCTTCGGCATGCACGTGGTCTCGCTGCCGGAGGTCGAGGCCGACGACGTTATCGGCACCGTGGTGCTGCGCTGGCTGGCCGATGGCCGCGGCGAGGCCACCATCGCCACCACCGACAAGGACCTGCATGGCCTGATCGCCCACGGCGCCCGCGTGTGGGACCATTTCAAGAGCGAGTGGCACGACCATGCGTGGGTCGAGCAGAAGTGGGGCGTGCCGGCCGAGCAGTTGCCGGACCTGCTGGCGCTGATGGGCGACGTCACTGATTCGATCCCCGGCGTGTCCAAGGTGGGCGTCAAGACGGCGGCCCGACTGTTGCGAACTTACGGCAATCTCGACGCCATCATGGCCGGGGCCGGGATTCTGAAGGACACGCTGGGCGAAACTCTACGAAAAGAGCGCGAAATGCTGTATCTTTCGAGACAATTGGTGCAATTGAAAACAGATGTGCGGGTCGGCGTGACCTGGAATATGCTGGCCTGGGACCGGCGATAGCCCGTGGCGCGCACATAAAACAAGACAAGGTTTGCAAGATGTTAAAAGCGGTCATTATCGATTCGAGCGCCGTCGCGCGCGGCCTGCTCAACACGGTGCTGCTCGACGGCGGCTACGACGTGGTGGGCCAGAGCCACACCTGCGCCGCCGGCCTGGCGCTGCTGATCAAGTTCAATCCGCACATCGTCTGCATCGCCCGCGAGCAGATGGAAAACGGCGAGGACGTGGTGCGCGAGATCAAGACCAAGTGGCCCAAGACCTTGATCTTCATGGTCTCGAGCGAATTCGACGCAGCCACCATCCAGGCCGCGCACGCGATGGGCGTGAGTGGTTTCATCGTCAAGCCGTTCAAGGCCGACACGGTGCTCAACACGATACGCAACGTGGTCATCGCGATGGTCAAGCGCCAGCGCGCGGCGATGGCCAAGGATAGCGGGGAAGCGGCAGCGGGCGACGGCGGCGAAGCATAACCCCCGGGGTCAAGTCTGGCAATCGGACACGAGATCTGCCGTAGCAGCTTGATAGGGCTGAGGCCGTGTCCGAATGTCAGACTTGACCCCGGGCGAAGGTCGAGCTGTCGATGATGCCGCCGCCCAGGCACACGTCGCCGTCGTACAGCACCGCCGACTGGCCCGGCGTCACCGCCCACTGGGCATCCATGAATTTCAACGCGAAGTCCGAGTCGCCCTCGGGCGCGATCTCGCACGCCACGTCGGCCTGGCGGTAGCGCGTCTTGGCCGCCATCGCGCGCGGCGACGGCGCCTCGCCGGCGATCCAGTTGGCCTGGTCGGCGCGCAGGTCCGACGACAGCAGCCACGGATGCTCGTGGCCCTGCACGATGTACAGCGTGTTGCTGGCCACGTCCTTGCGCGCCACATACCATGCGTCGCTGCTGCCGTCCGGGTTCTTGTACGCCTTCATGCCGCCCACGCCGATGCCCTTGCGTTGGCCCAGCGTATAGAACGACAGGCCGACATGCTCGCCGACGGTCTTGCCGTCGTCGGTCTTCATCGGCCCCGGTTTGTACGACAGGTAGCGGTTTAAAAATTCGCGGAACGGCCGCTCGCCGATGAAGCAGATGCCGGTCGAGTCCTTCTTGGCGGCGTTCGGCAGCTTGAGCTTTTCGGCGATGGCGCGCACTTCGGTCTTGGGGATCTCGCCCAGCGGGAACAAGGTCTTCGACAACTGCGCCTGGTTCAGGCGGTGCAGGAAGTAGCTCTGGTCCTTGGTGTGGTCGACGGCCTTGAGCAGCTCGAACTTGTCGCGTTGAGGGCGCACGCGCGCGTAGTGGCCGGTGGCGATCAAATCCGCGCCCAGGTGCATCGCGTGGTCGAGGAAGGCCTTGAATTTGATCTCGGCGTTGCACAGCACATCCGGGTTGGGCGTGCGGCCGGCTTGGTACTCGCGCAGGAAGTCGGCGAACACGCGGTCCTTGTATTCGCTGGCGAAGTTGACCGCCTCGATGTCGACGCCGATGACGTCGGCCACGCTGGCCGCGTCGATCCAGTCCTGGCGCGTCGAGCAGTATTCGGAGTCGTCGTCGTCTTCCCAGTTCTTCATGAACAGGCCGACCACGTCGTAGCCTTGTTCCTTCAGCATCCACGCCGCGACCGAGGAATCGACTCCGCCCGACATACCGATCACGACTTTTTTCTTGCTCATGCTACTTCCTATCTCTGCCTATCCATTGGCGGTGCTCACCGCCTCCTTGAACACGGAGGCGTGTGTTTGTATCAGTTCCAGCGGGGCGCGGCGCCCGGCCAGGTATTCGTCGACGCATTGCAGCACCGTCGGGCTGCGGTGGCGCTCGGCGCAGGCGGCCAGTTCGTCGCGCGTAAGCCACATCGTGCGCAAAATGCCCTCGTCGAGCGGACGGTCGTGCTGCGCGCCGGGCGTGCCGCAGAACGTGAAGCGCAAATACGTCACCTCCTCGCCGGTGCGGTTGGAGGTGTAGCGCGACATGTACATGCCCACCAGCGCCGTCGGCGTGAAATCGTACGCCGTCTCCTCGAGCGTCTCGCGGATCACGGCCTGCTCGAGCGACTCGTGCGGGTCGAGGTGGCCGGCCGGCTGGTTGATGCGAATGCCGTCGCTGGTCTCTTCTTCGATCAGCAGGAATTTGCCATCTTTTTCGACGATGGCGGCAACAGTAACAGAGGGTTTCCAGATACGCGGCATGAGTCATCCTTGAAAGAGCCGACATTTTAGCCTGTTCCGGAGGTTTGGTTTGAAACCGCGACGGCTAAAAGATGAGTTCGTGTTGAACAAAAACAAGGTTTGTTCGGATAAACCGTGGTTGACTGTGTGGTTTGCGCAAGAACCAACATTTTCGACGGTGTTTCGTGATAAATAGTCATGAATGAAGTGATAAAACAGCTATGTATTGATAAATACACATTCGGTATGATGGTTCCCCGGACGGCCGCGGGCCCGCATTTCCGTGTTAGATTCTAGTCAGTTTGTTAATCATTGGAGGCAGCATGAGAATAAGCGTACCGGCCGAGACCAGGCCGGGGGAGACCCGGGTCGCCGCCACACCGGAAACAGTCAAGAAGCTGGCGGCCAAACATGAGGTGCTGGTGCAATCCGGCGCCGGGCTGGCCGCCTCGGTCACCGACGAGGCCTACGTGGCGGCCGGCGCGCGCATCGTCGACGCGGCCGAGGCCTATGCGGCCGAGGTGGTGCTCAAGGTGCGCGCCCCCAGCGCCGACGAGCGCGCGTTGATCAAGCCGGGCACCGTGGTGATCGGCATGCTCAATCCCTTCGACGCCGACAACAACGCGGCGATGGCGTCGGCCGGCCTGCAGGCGTTCGCGCTCGAGGCGGTGCCGCGCATCACGCGCGCGCAGTCGATGGACGTGCTGTCGTCGCAGGCCAACATCGCCGGCTACAAGGCGGTGCTGGTGGCGGCCAACACCTACCAGCGCTTCATGCCGATGCTGATGACGGCGGCCGGCACGGTCAAGGCGGCGCGCGTGTTGATCATGGGCGTCGGCGTGGCCGGCCTGCAGGCGATCGCCACGGCCAAGCGGCTCGGCGCCGTGATCGAGGCCTCCGACGTGCGACCTCCCGTCAAGGAGCAGGTCGAGTCGCTGGGCGCCAAATTCATCGACGTGCCCTTCATCACCGACGAGGAAAAAGAGATCGCGCAGGGCGTGGGCGGCTACGCGCGGCCGATGCCGGCCGACTGGATGCGCCGCCAGGCGGAGCTGGTGCACGAACGCGCCAAGCTGGCCGACATCATCATCACCACCGCGTTGATACCGGGGCGTCCCGCGCCGGTTCTGATCTCCGAGGAAACGGTCAAGGCGATGAAGCCGGGATCGGTGATCGTCGACCTGGCCGTGTCGCAGGGCGGCAACTGCCCGCTCTCGGAGCTCAATAAAACGGTGGTCAAGCACGGCGTGCACATCGTCGGCGAGCCCGATCTGGCGACGCTGGTGGCGGCCGACGCGTCGGCGCTGTACGCGCGCAACGTGCTCGACTTCCTCAAGCTGATCATCGACAAGGAAGACAAGCTGGCGATCGATCGCGAAGACGAAATCATCAAGGCGACGCTGCTGTGCACCGGCGGCGAACTCTTAAGAAAATAACAGGGGGAACACCATGGAAGTCAGCCACACCATCATCAATCTCATTATCTTCGTGCTGGCGATCTACGTCGGCTACCACGTCGTCTGGACCGTCACGCCGGCGCTGCATACGCCGCTGATGGCGGTGACCAACGCCGTCTCGGCGATCATCATCGTCGGCGCCATGCTGGCCGCCTCGCTGACCGAGGGCGTGATCGGGCAGGTCGCCGGCACCGTCGCCGTGGCGCTGGCCGCCGTCAACGTGTTCGGCGGCTTCCTGGTCACCCAGCGCATGCTGGAGATGTTCCGCAAGAAGGAGCCGAAGGCCAAGCCGGCGGCCTTGAAAGTGGAACAGAAAGCGGGAGGCCACGCATGAATTTCATCTCCATGAACCTGGTGACGATGATGTATCTCATCGCGTCGGTGTGTTTTATCCAGGCGCTCAAAGGGCTGTCGTCGCCGGGCACGGCGCGCACCGGTAACGCGTTCGGCATGTCCGGCATGGCCATCGCAGTGGTGACGACGATCGCGCTGATCCTCAAGCTGCGGGCCGACGCGGTGGCTGCGGGCACCACGGCGGGCGGCGGCATGGGCCTGGGC
>DATMSN010000352.1:0-4505 GCA_035565375.1 Duganella sp.
GCCATGCCAGCGCATAATCCACATAGATTTGGTGGCTGTCCAGCACGGGCAGCCCGCGTTGGCGTAGCGCTCCGGCGAGCGCGGCGATCTCACTGACGCCGGGGATGATCACTTCGGCGCCCTGTTCCAGCAACTCCGCGCATGCCCGATGCAGCCGGTCCAGCGCGGCATCGCCGGCCGATCCGGCCAACACGCCGTCGACACCATAGATCGCCGGAGCCACGCAGGTCTCGTACGTCCACCGCGACGGGTAAATGAGCCGGTCCGCATCGAGATACCGTTCGAACAATCCGCTGTCGCGGACGTAGTTGGTGCACAGCACGCCCAGCTTGCCCTTCCCGCCGTGCAGACGCTGCCCCAGCGCGGTCATCATGTTCAGTATCGGCACCTGTAGCTCGGCCTGCAATTCCTCCAAAAACGTGTGACTGATAAAGCATGGCAGCAGCACGCCGTCGGCCTGGCGCTGTTCAAGCCGCGCGGCGGTATCGTACAGATACAATTTTCGGCCGCCGATACGCTCCGGCTCGGCTCCCGTGCCGTCGCCGCGCCGATACGGCAGCCGCTCCAGGTTCAGCCGATAGCGGTCGGCGGCGCCGCTGGCGGCCACCGCATCACGCAGTTTGTCGTACAAATCGACGCCGGCCAGGTGTCCCAGCCCGCCGATGACGGCGAGGTGGCGGGGCGCGGTGCTTGGTATCATGGCGAATTCCTTTTTCTATCGTGAGCACCCACGATATCGAAGACGGCCCCGGCGGTTATGCAAGTTTGCTCTGATACTATGCGGAATCGGAATAGCGACCAAGGCGGCAAAGGAGAGCGGGCGGATGGACATCAAGTGGCTGGAGGATTTCCTCAGCTTGGCGCAGACGCGCAATTTTTCGCGGTCGGCCGACGACCGCAACGTGACCCAGTCGGCGCTGAGCCGGCGCATCCAGTCGCTGGAGGCCTGGGTCGGCGCCGACCTGGTCGACCGTGGCAGCTATCCGCTGGTGCTCACGCCGGCCGGCAAGCTGTTCGGCGCCGCCGCCACCGAGGCGGTACGCCTGCTGAACGATACCCGCGCCATGCTGCGCGTCGAGCAAACCAATGACCAGGTGCTGCGCGTGTCGGCCGGGCACGCGCTGTCGCTGAACTTCTTCCCCAACTGGCTCAACTCGGTGCAAGCCTGGCACGGCCCGCTGCACGCCCGCATCCTGCCCACCAATGTGCACGATTCGGTGCTGGCGCTGGTCGAGGGCAATTGCGACCTGCTGCTGTGCTATCACCACGCCGACCTGCCGATCGAGCTGGACGCCCGGCGCTTCGAGTACCTGCACCTGGGCGACGAAACGGTGATGCCGGTGTCGGTGCCCAACCGCGCCGGCTCGCCCGCCTTCGCCCTGCCGGGTGGCAAGGCCGCTCCCCTGCCCTATTTGAGCTACACGGCTACGTCCTATTTCGGCCGCGTGGTGCAGCGGCTGCAGGAGCGCGCCGGCCAGCCGGCCTGCCTGCAAAGCTGTTACGAAAGCGACATGGCCGAACTGCTCAAGACGATGGCGCTCTCAGGACACGGCCTGGCCTGGCTGCCGGAGAGCTGCATCGGGCGCGAGCTGGCCGAAGGCAAGCTGGTGCGCGCCGGCGGCGAGCTTTGGACCATGCGGCTGGAAATCCGCCTGTTCCGCGCCATCGCCCACCGCAAGCCGATGCTGGACGATTTGTGGGACAAGCTGCGCCAGGACCGGCGGCCGGTTTCCTGAAACGCTTAGATCTGCGCTGGAATCACGATCGAGCTGGGGCAAGACCAGGTGGCCCCCGAGTCGGGTATCGTCACCTGCTGGCCGCTAGTACCCAGCTGGGTCGCCACCACGCTGTTCCCGCCCAGCTGCAGCGTACCGTTGGTGATACCGAACGGTTTGGGGCCGGAGAGCTTGGTGTTGGTCATGCGGATACCCGTGTCGCCGGTGTGCACCACGCCCATTAGACTGTTCGACAGGCCGACGATATCGCCCAGCGATTTGGTCGTGGTGCCGATCACGTTGTCGATCGTTATGTTCGCGATGATCGGCAACGTGCCGCCGGTGGCGGTGGTGTAGAGGTAGGTGAACAGGAAAGCATGGCCGACATTCTGCATGCAGGTGTTTGAGTACTTCACGCCCGTCGTCGCGCCGCTGTTGGTTGGGGACTGGTCGGTCTTGATACGGTAACCGTAATCGGTTCCCTTGAATTGGATATTGCTGACGGTGACCCCGGAGACACCCGGCTGGGCTATCGTGTGTCCCGCCGCCTCCTGGCCGCCGATCGAAATGCCGTGACCGGCGCCGATCACGCAGCCGCTGATGGTGACGTTGGTCGTCGCCGGCCCGCCCGCGTTCGATTTGATGGCGATGTTATCGTCGCCGGTATCGATCAAGCAGTTGGAGATGCTGGCGGTCGCGGTGCCCACGATGTCAATTCCATCGGTGTTGGGCGCCAGATTGTTACCGCTGCCGTCCCTATTCGGATTGGCGTAAATCCACACACCGTCGACCACGATGTTCGAGGAACCGGCCTCAAACACCAGTTGTTCCTTCGGCGAGTTGCGGATCTTGAGGGTGTTCGTTATGTCGTTGTTCGCGGTGGGGAATTTGACCAGCGACTGCGCGGCGCCGCTGTCGGTGAAGTTGGAACCCACCCTGATGTGGCTGCCCTTTATTTTGATCAGCTTGGGACGGGGGGTATCGTTTTGGCCGACGGCCGCGCCCCAATACGCCGCGCCGTCGCCGTCGATGGTGCCGGTGCCGGTGATCGTGACGTTATCGACGTCCTTGCCGACCAGGACCGCGCTGGTCGCCGCAATACCGCTGTTGCCTTTGAGGACGTAGTCCGGCCCGATTTTCAGGACGATGTTGCTGGCCAGGTTGACGGTATTGATGACCGCCGGCGACGCCTTGTTATTCCCCGTCAGCGCGATCAAACCGCCGCCCGACTGCGAGCACTGGGTAATCGCGGTTTGCAGACTGGCGGTGTTGGCCGCCGGAGTTCCGTTCAACTGCGGCGCGGTGCAGGCCGCGTGCGCCGACACCGACACGGCAAGACCGGCGCCCAATGTCGCGGCGCTACGTTTCAATAATCCAAATCGTTTGCTTTTCATTTTGTTTTCCCCTGGTGGTCGACATCAAAAGCCGTGATGTCGCTCGGCTAGTAAATAACCAATGTGGCATCGGCACTTTATCACCAGAAAAAACGTTTTCCTCAACCTTTCCAAAATGTAATATGACGTTGTCAAATCCGCTGGATGGCCGCGTCGATCGCCTTCATCTGACGTTCGTTGCGCTCGCTGTAGCGGTCCGTCAGGTAGTCCGCCCTGCCCCGCATCAACAGCGTCATCTTGAACAACTCCTCCATCACATCGACCACGCGGTCGTAGTAGCCGGACGGCCGCATGCGCCCGGCCTCGTCGAACTCCTTGTAGGCCATCGGCACCGACGACTGGTTCGGGATGGTGAACATGCGCATCCACCGGCCCAGCAAGCGCAGCGTATTGACCACGTTGAACGACTGCGAGCCGCCGCACACCTGCATCACGGCCAAGGTGCGGCCCTGGCTGGGACGGATCGCGCCCATCTCGAGCGGAATCCAGTCGATCTGGTTCTTCATCACGGCCGTGACGGCGCCATGGCGCTCCGGGCTGCACCACACCTGGCCTTCGGACCACAGGCACAGCTCGCGCAATTCGATCACCTTCGGATGGTCGTCCGGCACGCTGCCGGCCATCGGCAACGCCATCGGGTCGAAGATCTTCACCTCGGCGCCGAAGTGCTCCAGGATGCGCGCCGCCTCCTCGGTCAGGAAGCGGCTGAACGAGCGCTCCCGCAGCGAGCCGTACAGCATCAGGATGCGCGGCGGATGATTCAGGTCGCCGGCTTGCGCGAGCTTGTCCAGCGTCGGCAAGTCCAGCTGTTCGGGATTGATGTTGGGCAGGTTGGTGATCTTTTCCATGTTTAAGTCCAGGTGGGTTGGTCCGGTTCAAGCCAGCCGCACGGCCAACGCGGCCAGCGTGATCAACAGCACCGGCAAGGTCAACACGATGCCGACGCGGAAATAGTAGCCCCACGAAATCCGGATCTCCTTGCTCGATAGCACGTGCAACCACAGCAGCGTGGCCAGGCTGCCGATCGGGGTGATTTTCGGGCCGAGGTCGCTGCCGATGACGTTGGCGTAGATCATCGCCTCGCGCACCGCGCCCTGCGCGGTCGTCGCGTCGATCGACAGCGCGCCGATCAGCACGGTCGGCATATTGTTCATCACCGACGACAGCGCGGCCGTGATCAGGCCGGTGCCGAGCGCCGCGCCCCAAACGCCGTGGCTGGCGCACTGGTTGAGGATGGCGGTCAGATAAGCGGTCAGACCGGCGTTGCGCAAGCCGTAGACGACCAGATACATGCCGAGCGAAAAGACCACGATCTGCCACGGGGCGTTGCCGACGACCTCGCGCGTGGAGATCTTGTGGCCGCGCGCGGCGACCGCCAGCAGCAGGGCCGCGCCGG
>DATMSN010000353.1:0-3547 GCA_035565375.1 Duganella sp.
GCGTTGTGGCTGCGCCGCGACGGCGGCATGTTTCAGCCGGCAGCCAGCTGGAACATGCCGGCGCCGAAGCAGGAAACGCGCGCCGACAGCGACATGTGCCGGTTTCTGGAGCGGCGGCGCTGGGTGATCGAGATGCCGGAGTGGCGCCGCCATCCGCGCCGCTACGGCGATCTGGCGCTGCCGGCCTGGCTGACCGCCACCCCGAGCCTGTGGCTGGTGGTGCCGCTGATGCTGGAGCGCCGGCTGTTCGGCTTTATCTGCCTGGCGCGCCCGCGCACCGCGCTGCAACTGAACTGGGAGGTGCGCGACGTGCTCAAGATCGCCGCCAGCCAGGCCGCCAGCTATCTGGCGCACCGCGAGTCGGCCGACAACCTGGCCGTGGCGCGCCAGTTCGAGTCGTTCAACCGCATGTCGACCTTCATCGTGCACGACCTGAAGAACCTGGTGTCGCAGCTGTCTTTGTTGCTGGTCAACGCCGAGCGTCATAAGGCCAATCCGGAATTTCAGGAGGATATGCTGGAGACGGTGTCGCATTCGCTCGACAAGATGAAGCAGCTGCTGCTCAAACTGCGGCGCGACCAGACGCCGGACGTGGCGGCGCCGCTGGCGCTGGAGCAGTTGCTGGCGCAGGCGGTCAAGGGTTGCGCGGCGATGCTGCCCAAGCCGACGCTGGAACTGCGTGCCACCGGCCTGACGGTGCTGGCCAACCGGCAGCGGCTCGAGCGCGTGATCGGACACCTGGTTCAAAACGCGGTGGAGGCGACGCCGCGCGATGGCGGCGTCGCCGTCAGGCTGCTGCGGGCCGGCGACACCGCCGTCATCGAGTTGAGCGACACCGGCCACGGGATGACCGAGGAATTCATCCGCGACCGGCTGTTCAAGCCCTTCGAGTCGACCAAGACGGCCGGCATGGGCATCGGCGTGTTCGAGAGCCGCGAGTATCTGCGCGAGGTTGGCGGACAGCTCGAGGTGATCAGCGTGCCGGGCCAGGGCACCACGTTCCGCGTCACGCTACCGCTGCGGATGGAAGCGCCAACCCTAATGGGAGAAGAGCATGGGGAAAAGTAAGCTGCTGGTGGTCGAGGACGACGCGGGTCTGCAAAAGCAGCTGCGCTGGAGCCTGGACGCGTACGAGGTCGTGGTGGCCGGCGACCGCGAATCGGCGATGGCGCAGCTGCGCCGCCACCAGCCGGCGGTGGCGACGATGGACCTGGGCCTGCCGCCGGACCCGGACGGCGCCAGCGAGGGCCTGGCGCTGCTGCAGCAGATACTGGCGGCCTCGCCCGACACCAAGGTCATCATTCTGTCCGGCAACCAGGAGCGCGCGCACGCGCTCAAGGCGATCGCCATGGGCGCCTACGATTTCCATCAAAAGCCGCTCGACGCCGACGCCCTGGCGCTGGTGATCGCGCGCGCGTTCTACCTGCATGCGATCCAGCAGGAGAACCGCCGCATGCTGCAGATCCAGTCCGATTCGCCGCTGGCCGGCATCATCAGCCGCGATCCGGGCATGCTGAAGGTGTGCCGCAACGTCGAGAAGGTGGCGCCGTCGTCGGCGACCGTGATGCTGCTGGGCGACTCCGGCAGCGGCAAGGAGCTGATCGCGCGCGGGCTGCACAATCTCAGCGCCCGGGCCGACAAGCGCTTCGTCGCCATCAATTGCGCCGCCATTCCCGAGCATTTGCTCGAGAGCGAATTGTTCGGCTACGAGAAGGGCGCGTTCACCGGCGCCCAGCGGCAAACCCTGGGCAAGCTGGAACTGGCGCACGGCGGCACCTTCTTCCTCGACGAAATCGGCGACATGGCGCTGGCCTTGCAGGCCAAGCTGCTGCGCTTCCTGCAGGAGCGGGTGATCGAGCGGGTCGGCGGCAGGAGCGAAATCAGCATCGACGTGCGCATCGTCTGCGCCACCCATCAGAACCTGAAGGCGCTGGCCGAGGCGGGCCGCTTCCGCGAGGACCTGTTCTACCGCCTCAGCGAGATCGTGCTGACGATACCGCCGCTGCGCGAGCGGGTCGGCGACAGCGCGCTGCTGGCGCACCACTTCAAGAACAAGTTCTGCGCCAGCGAATCGCGTGCGGTGCTCAATTTCAGTCCGGAGGCGCTGGCGGCGATCGAGTCCTACGGCTGGCCGGGCAATGTGCGCGAGATGGAGAACTGCATCCGCCGCGCGGTGATCATGGCCGACGGCCCGCAGATCACGGCCGCCGATCTGGGCCTGCCCGACGGCGCGGCGGAGGAGGAAAGCGTCAACCTGCGCCAGGCGCGCGACGCGGCCGAATACAAGGTGATGGTCAAGGCGCTGGCGCGGGTCGACGGCAACATCGTCAAGGCGGCCGAGCTATTGGGCGTGAGCCGCCCGACCTTGTACGATTTGATGAACCACCACGGCCTGAAATAACGTCACTTGTCGCCGCGCCACTGGCCGGCGGCCACCAGCTTGTTTTTCAGCCCGGGCAGCGGGAAGCCCATGCCGTAGGCCTTGTCGGCGCTGGCGCGGGCCTTGTCGTAGTCCTTCTTCTTCAGATAAACCAGCCCGAGATTGTAGTGGGCCGTGGGGTTGCCCGGCTCCAGCGCGGCCGCCTGTTCCAGCTGGTCGAGCGCGGCGTCGGCCTGGCCGAGCGCCAGCAGATAGCTGCCGAACAGCGAGCGTACCCTGGCGTCCTTCGGCCGGAACCGGATGGCGCGCTCGAAATAGCAGTCGATCGTGTAGTTCGCGCCGTTCGGTTTGCGGTTCTTGTCGCGCAGCGCCAGCCGGGTCATCGCGCCCAGCGCGCGGTGGTGGTTGGGGAAGTGCTCCAGCGTGTAGCCGATGTCGCCGCCGAGCGGTCCCGAGGCGCCCTTCACCAGCGCCTCGACATCGGGCGTGAAGTGGAACTGTTCGACCACGCCCAGGCCTTCGCGGTCGTCGGCGTCGGTGTAGTCGCCGCCCGGCTTGTGCGCAACGTAGGCCGGGCACTCCGGGCCCGCCGCCGTGGTGGCGGCCAGCGCCGGGGCGGCGAGCACGATGGACAACAACGCCAGCGCGGTCGGTTTCATGGTTGCTCCATTTGAACGGGATGGGACGCGGCCAGCTTGGCCTGCACAAAATCGGCCAGCGTGCCGACGGTGGCGAAGTGGCGCGCGCCGATCTCGTCGTCGTGCACGGTGATGCCGAACTGTTCCTCGAGCGCCAGCAGCAGGTTCACCACCGCCATCGAGTCGAGTTCCGGCAGGCTGCCCAGCAGCGCGCTGCCGGCGTGCAGCGTTGGCCGGTTCGGGCCCAGGCCCAGCGTGGTTCTCAAGACGTCGCAGACTTTTTCGATGGTGGACATGGCGGCTCCGGTGGGGCGACATCGGCCAGCGCGCCGGTGTCGAAGGTCAGTTGTGGAAAGGACGCGTCGTGGCGCGACAGGTGGACGTAGGGCGCCATCGTGGCGAACATCCATTGCCACGCGCCGCAGCGTACGAACAGCGCGTCGCCCAGGCGCACGGTGCCGATACGGGCGTGCGCGCGCAGCGAGGCGGGGTTGAAGGCGGAGATGCGGCTGCAGGTCCAGCGCACGCC
>DATMSN010000354.1:0-5894 GCA_035565375.1 Duganella sp.
CCCGAGGCCGAGTGCATCGCCAAAGGCAAGACGCGGCAGCCTTACGAATTCGGCGTGAAGGTGTCGATCGCCACCACGCACAAGGAGGGTCTGGTGGTGGGCATGCGCAGCATGCCGGGCAATCCGTACGACGGCCACACCTTGTACGAAACGCTCGAGCAGGTGGCGATCCTCACCGAGCACCAGCCCAAGGAAGTGTTTGTGGACCTGGGCTATCGCGGCGCCGACGTTCAAGCCGGAACCAAGGTCTACCACCACAAGCTCAAGCGCGACATCACCGGGCGCCTGCGGCGCGACATCCGGCGCCGCAGCGCCATCGAGCCGGCGATCGGGCACATGAAGAACGACGGCAGGCTGCGGCGCAATTGGCTCAAAGGCAGCGATGGCGATGCCTTCAACGCGCTGCTGTGCGGCTGCGGCCACAACCTGCGCATGATCCTGCGAAAGCTGCGGCTTTTCTTCGCCTTCATCGCCGCTTGGCTGGCGTCGCCTCATCTCACACCGGGGCCATACGCGGCGCCGGCGCGCTTGTTTCAGGACTTCATCGACAGCTATCGCCCGCGACCAAGTCCTTGTCCGGACTGATTTTCGAATTATTCAGGCCGGACTACTTAGGTTGAAAAATCTGGTTGGCCAATGAGAAAAAAGGGTCACAAGCCGAAGCCTGCAACCCTTTGACATCCCTGCGATTTTTTGGTGCCGACTGCCGGTTTCGAACTGGCCACCTGATGATTACAAATCAACTGCTCTACCAAATGAGCTAAGTCGGCGAAACTTGTACGGGGCAAATTATACGCTATTTGATCCGCGTGAGGGTGGGGCGCCCGCCCTTTTTGGGTGGGTCGTTGTCGTCCTGCGGGGCGCCTGCTGCCTCGCTTTTGCCCGCCGGCGCCGGCGTCGGCACGGCCGCCAGGGACGGTCCCGGCACGCTCGTTTCCTCCACCGGCGGCGGCGCGTCGGCCCCCGATTGCGGCTCGAACGCCATGCCCTGGCCGTTTTCGTTGGCGTAGATCGCCATGACGTTGTTGACCGGGACGTAGATTTCGCGCGAGACGCCGCCGAAGCGGGCGTGGAAGCGGATGCTGTCGTTGTCCATCTTCAGCCCCGACGTGGCGCCGAAACTGATGTTGAGGACGATTTCGCCTTTTTTCACATATTCCATCGGCACGGTGGTCGAGGCGTCGACCTTGACGGCCAGGTAGGGCGTGTAGCCGCTGTCGGTGCACCACTCATAAATGGCGCGCAGCATGTAGGGCTTGGTAGAGATTTCGGACATGGTATTCCAGACTACGGTAAAACACGGCACGCCCCCGCTTCAGAACGGTGGGCGCGCCGATAATTTCAAACAAACATCGGCGTTTCCGCGATCGAACCGATCAGCGGCGCATGACCTTTTCCGACGGCGTCAGCGCTTCGATGTAGGCCGGGCGCGAGAAGATGCGCTCGGCGTACTTCATCAGCGGGGCGGCGGTCTTCGACAGTTCGATGCCGTAGTGGTCCAGGCGCCACAGCAGCGGCGCGACGGCCACGTCGAGCATCGAGAATTCGTCGCCGAGCATGTACTTGTTCTTCAGGAACAGCGGCGCCAGGGTCGTCAGGCGGTCGCGGATTTCCGCGCGCGCCTTGTCGTGGCTCTTGTCGTTGCCCTTGGCGCGCTCGCTTTCGAGCACGTGCACGTGGACGAACAATTCCTTCTCGAAATTGAACAGCATCAAGCGCGCGCGCGCGCGCATCAGCGGGTCGGCCGGCATCAGCTGCGGATGCGGGAAGCGCTCGTCGATGTATTCGTTGATGATATTCGATTCGTACAGAATCAATTCACGCTCGACCAGAATCGGCACCTGACCATACGGATTCATGGTCGAGATATCTTCCGGCTTGTTGAACAAGTCGACGTCGCGCACTTCAAAGTCCATGCCTTTTTCAAACAGGACCAGGCGGCAGCGCTGCGAAAATGGGCAGGTTGTACCCGAGTAGAGAACCATCATTTTTTGTAGTTCCTTAAAAACTAAGGGGGTGACGCCGCGAACGGATCACCCCGGATCGATCGCCCGCCGTTGATGGCGGGCATCGCAAAACAAGCGCCGGGCCAGCCGGCGCTCTCGATTATTTAACTTCTTTCCAGAACGACGCGTTCAGGCGCCACGCCAGCAAGACGAACAGGGACATGAACAATACCACCGCCACGCCCAATTTTTTGCGGGTCTGCGCCGCAGGTTCCGCCATCCACTCCATGTAACCGACCAGGTCGGCCGCGGCGGTGTCGAATTCCAGCTTGCTCATGGTGCCGGCCTTGACCTGCTCGAAACCGGCGAACTGGTGCGTCATCTTGCCGTGCTCGTGCGGATCTTCGACCTCGACCATCTTGATCTTCTGGATGCCCTGCAGCTCCCACAGCACGTGCGGCATCGCCACGTTTTCCAGCACGCGGTTGTTCCAGCCGGTCGGGCGGGTGTCGTCCTTGTAGAAGTTGCGCAGGTAAGTATACAGATAGTCGCCGCCGGTGCCGGCGCCCGACGATTTTGCGCGCGAAATGACCGACAGATCCGGCGGCACCACGCCGAACCAGGCCTTGGCGTCGGCCGGACGCATGCTGGTGGTCATCATCTCGCCGACCTTCTCGCCGGTGAACAGCAGGTTGCCCTTGATCTGCTCCTCGGTCAGGCCCAGGTCCTTGAGGCGGTTGTAGCGCATCGACGAGGCGTTGTGGCAGTTCAGGCAATAGTTGACGAACAGCTTGGCGCCGTTTTGCAGCGCCGCCATGTTGTTCGAGCGGTCCGGCGCCTTGTCGAGGGCGACGCCGCCTTCGTTGGCGAACGCCAGGGCCGGCAGCAGGGCCAGCGCGGCAAGCAGTTTCTTTGCAAAATTCATGTCATGTCCTTTATATACTTTAGCCAAGGTACGTTATCAGTGCGCGTGGAAGACGACGCGGTCGGGCACTTTTTTGAACGTGCCCATCGCGCTCCACCATGGCATGAACAGGAAGAAGCTAAAGTACAACAGGGTGCACACTTGCGACACCAGTGTGCGGGCGTCGGTCGGCGCCAGCGTGCCGAGGTAGCCCAGCGTCAGGAACGACAGGAAGAACACGGCGTACACATACTTGTGCCAGCTCGGACGGTAGCGGATCGACTTGACCGGCGACTTGTCCAGCCACGGCATGAAGGCCAGGATCACCACCGAGCCGCCGAAGAACACCACGCCCCAGAACTTGGCGTCGAGGATCTGCGGCAACATGCCGACGATGGCCACCAGCGCGATGACGGCGATGGCGATCTTCACCAGCCGCGGCAGGTTCGACTTGAGCCAGACGAACACCACGTAGGCGGCCACGAAGAACATCAGCACCCACATGAAGTCGGCCGTGGTGGCGCGCAGCACCGAGTAGAACGCGGTGAAGTACCAGGTCGGGGCGATGTGCAGCGGCGTCTTGAGCGAGTCGCCCGGCAGGAAGTTGTTGTACTCGAGGAAGTAGCCGCCCATTTCCGGCGCGAAGAACACCACCGCGCTGAAGATCAGCAGGAACACCGATACGCCGAACAGGTCGTGCACCGTGTAGTACGGGTGCGACGGGATCGAGTCGACCGGGTGGCCGTCCGGGCCCAGGTTCTCCTTGACCTCGATGCCGTCCGGGTTGCTCGAGCCGACTTCGTGCAGCGCGATCAAGTGCGCCGCGACCAGGCCCAGCAGCACCAGCGGGATGGCGATCACGTGGAACGCGAAGAAGCGGTTCAGGGTGGCGTCGGAGACGACGTAGTCGCCGCGGATCCACAGCGACAGGTCCGGTCCGATCAGCGGGATGGCGCCGAACAGGTTGACGATCACCTGCGCGCCCCAGTACGACATCTGGCCCCATGGCAGCAGGTAGCCGAAGAAGGCCTCGGCCATCAGGCACAGGAAGATGGCGAAGCCGAACAGCCAGATCAGCTCGCGCGGCTTGCGGTACGAGCCGTACAGCAGCCCGCGCGTCATGTGCAGGTAGACGATGATGAAGAAGGCCGACGCGCCGGTCGAGTGCATGTAGCGCACCAGCCAGCCCCACGGCACCTCGCGCATGATGTATTCGACCGAGCCGAAGGCCAGGGTGGCGTCCGGCTTGTAGTGCATCGTCAGGAAGATGCCGGTGACGATCTGCAGCACCAGCACCAGCATCGCCAGCGAGCCGAAGATGTACCAGAAGTTGAAGTTTTTCGGGGCGTAGTATTTGCCCCACTGGTCGTTCCACAGCTTGGTCAGCGGGAAGCGGTCGTCGACCCAGCCAAGTGCTTTTTGTGCGGCCGGAGCATCGGCCGGGAATTTTGTCTCTTTGAAAGCCGCCATGATTTACGCCTCGCCTTTCTCGTCTTTGCCAATGACCAGCTTGTTGTCGCTCAGGAACATGTAGCGCGGCACCTGCAGGTTGTCCGGCGCCGGCTTGTTTTTGAAGACGCGGCCGGCCATGTCGAAGGTCGAGCCGTGGCACGGGCACAGGAAGCCGCCTTCCCAGTCGTCCGGCAGCGAGGGCTGCGGGCCGGGGGCGAACTTGGACGAGGGCGAGCAGCCGAGGTGGGTACAGATGCCGACCGCGACCAGGATGTCGGGCTTGCGCGAGCGCCATTCGTTGCGCGCGTATTCGGGCGTGAATTCGTCGGGATTGCGTTTAGACTCGGCGTCGGCGACCTTGCCGTCGGTCTTTTTCAGCGACGCGATCATCTCCGGCGTGCGCTTGATGATCCAGACCGGCTTGCCGCGCCATTCAACGGTTTTCATTTCCCCGGGGTTGAGCGCCGAGATGTCCACCTCGACCGGCGCGCCGGCGGCCTTCGCCCGTTCCGACGGCTGGAAGGTGCTCACCAGCGCCCCCGCGGTTGCCAGACCCACTACACCACCCGCCGCGCCTGTTGCGACGAGCAAACCGCGACGGCCGGAATCGACCTGCTTTTCGTTACTCATACAAACCCCAATCAGTCAAAGTGCGAACAAAATCTGGAAACCGCGTACAAACCTGAAAACTGAAAACTTGATGAAGCACGAATGTAGCTTCTAGCAACCTTAAATTATAAGGTAACCGTGTAGCGAATTAAAGCAAAAACGTTGCCGTAACCCCAATTGGGGCGATTTGCGCACCGTTTTGGGCTTGATTTTTGGCGGACTCTGCCCTATGAGGGGAGCGGCCGGTTTCGCTAATTGATATAGGTCAAACTTATAACGTAAATCGCTGTCCAAATGCGCGAACGGCAAGCGTGTTTGGAATCTAATTGAAAAAATAGTATGATCCACACGCGGTTTTGTTCACAAATGGCCACACGTCGAGGATAAGAAAATGGCAATGATGCAAGAATTTAAAGAATTCGCGATGAAAGGCAACGTGGTCGACCTCGCCGTCGGCGTGATCATCGGCGGCGCTTTCGGCAAGATCGTCGATTCGCTGGTAACCGACATCATCATGCCGCCGATCGGCAAGCTGTTCGGCGGCCTGGACTTCGCCAACTACTACATCGGGCTCAACGGCCAGGCCGCCGGCCTGAGCCTGGCGGAAGCGAAGAAGCTGGGCGCTGTGTTTGCGTACGGTAACTTCTTCACGATCCTGCTCAATTTCATCATCCTGGCCTTCGTTATCTTCCAGATGGTGCGGTTGATGAACCGCGCGCGCAACCTGCAGGAGCACCCGGTCGTGACGCCGCCGCCGGCGCCGCCCGCCGAGGACATCGTGTTGCTGCGCGAAATCCGCGACTCCCTGAAGAAATAAATAGAAATAAACAAGGACGCCGTCCGCCGACGGCATGCTCAAGCTATGCGACGACTGTGGTTATTGTTTGCGCAAACGGTGACCGTCGTTTTAGCGCTGTATTTCGTCTACGCGACCGTGGGGCCGCACGGCGCGGCGCCCGTGCGCCTGCAGCAGATGGGCAGCA
>DATMSN010000355.1:0-11673 GCA_035565375.1 Duganella sp.
ATCGGCGGCATCGGCAACTGGCGCGACGCCGCCGAGTTCATGGCGCTCGGTTCCGGCTGCGTGCAGGTCTGCACGGCGGCCATGCTGCACGGCTTCCGCATCGTCGAGGAGATGAAGGACGGCCTGTCGCGCTGGATGGACGAGAAGGGCTACAAGAGCGTCGCCGAATTCGTCGGCAAGGCTGTGCCCAACACCACCGACTGGAAGTACCTGGACATGAACTATCAGGTGATCGCGCAGATCAATCAGGACGACTGCATCAAGTGCGGCCGCTGCTACGTGGCCTGCGAGGACACGTCGCACCAGTCGATCGCCCAGCTGATCGACGCCGCCGGCGTGCGCACCTATGAGGTGATCAAGGAGGAATGCGTCGGCTGCAACCTGTGCGAGATCACCTGCCCGGTGCAGGGCTGCATCACCATGGTGCCGCAGAATACCGGCAAGCCTTACATGAACTGGACGCAGGACCCGCGCAATCCGCGCGCGGAAAACGTGAAGGTGGCGGAGACGGCATAGGAACGGATCTTGCAACGGAAGATAGAGATTGTTTGATCAACCCTTGGAGAACGCCCCGTGAGCAAAGAACTCTCTGGCAGCACGCAACTCTGGAACGAAGACCTGGCGCCGACGACGGCGGCACAGCGCACCTGGCGCTGGTACCACTTCGCCGCGCTGTGGGTCGGCATGGTGATGTGCATTCCGGCGTACACGCTGTCGGCGAGTCTGATCGAAGGCGGCATGTCCGGTTACCAGGCGGTGCTGACGGTGTTCCTCGCCAACGCCATCGTCCTGCTGCCGATGCTGTTGATCGGCCACGCCGGCACCAAGTACGGTATTCCTTACGCGGTGCTGGCGCGCGCCTCGTTCGGCACCGCCGGCGCGCGTTTGCCGGCGCTGATGCGCGCCATCGTCGCCTGCGGCTGGTACGGCATCCAGACCTGGTTCGGCGGCTCGATGATCTACACGCTGCTCGGCGTGATGATGGGCGGCGAGATCGGCGGCGCCAAACTCGGCTTCCTCGGCATCAACGGCGCGCAGCTGCTTTGCTTCCTGGCCTTCTGGGCCATCCAGTTCTGGTACATCGTGCACGGCATGGATGCGATCCGCAAGCTCGAAACCTACACCGCGCCGCTGAAGATCGCCATCTGCTTCGTGCTGCTGGCGTGGGTGCACAACAAGGCCGGCGGTTTCGGCGACCTGCTGTCGGCGCCGTCGCAGTTCGTCGCTGGCGGAAAAAAGGCCGGGCAGTTCTGGTCCGTGTTCTGGCCTTCGCTGACGGCGATGGTCGGTTTCTGGGCCACCCTGGCGCTCAACATCCCCGACTTCACCCGCTTCGCCAAGTCGCAGCGCGACCAGATCATCGGCCAGTCGGTCGGCCTGCCGGTGCCTATGGGGCTGCTGGCGATGATGGCGGTGATCGTCACCTCGGCCACGGTGGTCCTGTACGGCAAGGCGATCTGGGACCCGGTCGACCTGTCCAGCCGCATGACCGGCGTCGCGGTGCTGGTGGCGCTGCTGATCCTGCTGATCGATACCGTCTCCGTCAACCTGGCGGCCAATCTGGTCGGCCCGGCGTACGATTTCTCGTCGCTGGCGCCCAAGCTGATCTCGTACAAGACCGGCGGCTACATCACCGCCGGTATCGCCATCGTCATGATGCCGTGGAAGATACTCGAATCGACGCAGGGTTACATCTTCACGTGGCTGATCGGCTATTCGGCGCTGCTGGGCCCCGTCGCCGGCATCCTGATCGTCGACTACTACATGGTGCGCAAGACCGAACTGCATGTCGGCGAGCTGTATCGCGAGGATGGCATTTACTCGTATGGCAACGGCTGGAACGTGGCCGCGCTGGTGGCTTTCGCGGTCGGCGTGGCGCCGAATATTCCCGGCTTCCTCAACGCCGCGTTCCCGGCTTCGTTCCCGGGCGTGGGCGAGGGTTTCAAGACGATATACACCTACGCATGGTTCGTTGGAATCGCCATCTCCGCAATCGTGTATGGGGTTATGATGAAGGGGAAGACGGTGCCCGCGGTGAGGGCGCCGGTCCATCCCTAAGGAGATGTAAATGACAACTATCATCCGCGGCGGTACCGTCGTCAACGCCGACCGCGCCTTTCGTGCCGATGTGCTGTGCTATGGCGACAAGATCGTCGCCGTCGGCGAAAACCTGGAAGCTCCGGCGTCGGCGCGCGTGATCGACGCCGGCGGGCAGTACGTGATGCCAGGCGGGATAGACCCCCACACGCATATGAACCTGCCCTTCATGGGTACCGTCACGCAGGACGATTTTTACACCGGCACCGCCGCCGGCCTGGCTGGCGGCACCACGACGATCATCGACTTTGTGATTCCGGCGCCGGGACAGAACCTGATCGAAGCCTATCATCAATGGCGCGGCTGGGCGCGCAAGGCCGCCGGCGACTACACCTTCCACGTGGCGATCACGTGGTGGGACGAGACCGTGCACCGCGATATGGAAATCCTGGTGCGCGACCATGGCGTCAACAGCTTCAAGCACTTCATGGCGTACAAAAACGCCATCATGGCCGACGACGAGACGCTGGTGAAGAGCTTCCGCCGCTCGCTGGAACTGGGGGCCATTCCAACCGTGCACGCGGAGAACGGCGAGCTGGTTTATCAGTTGCAGCAGGATTTGCTGAAGAAGGGCTTGACCGGACCGAGTTCGCATCCGTTGTCGCGTCCTCCGGCGGTGGAGGCGGAGGCGGCCAACCGCGCCATCGCGATCGCCAATGTGCTCAATACGCCGGTCTACATCGTCCACGTTTCGTGCGCCGAGTCGCTCGACGCCATCACCCGCGCGCGCGCCAACGGCCAGCGGGTGTACGGCGAGGCGCTGGCCGGCCACCTGATCATCGACGAAAGCGTTTATCAGAGCGACGATCTGGAATACGCCGCCGCCCACGTGATGAGCCCACCGTTCCGCAGCAAGCATCACCAGGCCGCGTTGTGGCATGGTCTGCAAAGCGGCAACCTGCAGACCACCGCCACCGACCACTGCACCTTCTGCGCCGAGCAGAAGGCGGCCGGCAAGGACGACTTCACCAAGATTCCGAACGGCTGCGGCGGCGTCGAGGACCGCATGTCGGTGATATGGGACGCGGGCGTGAACAGCGGCATGCTGACGCCTTCGGAATTCGTCAAGGTCACCTCGACCAACACCGCGCAGATTTTCAACATGTATCCCCGCAAAGGGTTGATCGCGGTCGGCTCCGACGCCGACATCGTCGTCTGGGATCCGGAGGGCACCCGCACGATTTCCTCGCTGACGCAGTTCGCCAAGGGCGGCTTCAACGTCTTCGAGGGCCGTACCGTGCGCGGTATTCCCAGCACCACGCTGGCCGCCGGCAACGTCGTGTTCCATCGCGGCGTGCTGATGGCGGTGGAGGGCGCCGGGCGCCACATCGACCGTCCCGCGTTCAAAGCCACGTCGGCGCGTTAATTTACAGGAGCAGAGCATGAGCGAAATGCGCATCAATGGCGACCGTCTGTGGGCGGCGCTGATGGAACTGGCCCAAATTGGCGCCACGCCCAAGGGCGGCGTCAAGCGCCTGGCGTTGACGGACCTGGACAAGCAGGGGCGCGACCTGGTGGTCGGCTGGGCGAAGGAGGCCGGCATGTCGATCACGATCGACCAGATAGGCAATGTCTTCATGCGCCGCGACGGCACCAACAACGCGCTGCCGCCGATCATGACGGGCAGCCATATCGACACCCAGCCCACCGGCGGCAAGTTCGACGGCAATTACGGCGTGTTGGCCGGGCTGGAGGTGGTGCGCACGCTGAACGACTTGAAGATCAAGACCGAGGCGCCGATCGAAGTCGCCTTCTGGACCAACGAGGAAGGCTCGCGCTTCGTGCCGGTGATGATGGGGTCCGGCGTGTTCTGCGGCGCCTTCAGCCTGGAGACGGCCTACGCCGCCAAGGACACCGAAGGCAAGACCGTCGGCGAGGAACTGGCGCGCATCGGCTACAAGGGCGACCAGGTGCCGGGCCGGCATCCCATCGGCGCCTACTTCGAAACCCATATCGAACAAGGCCCGGTGCTGGAGGACGCCGACAAGGTGATCGGCGTGGTGCCGGCGGTGATGGGCCTGTCGTGGTACGACTGCGTGGTCAGCGGCATGGAGGCGCACGCCGGACCGACGCCGATGGGATTGCGCAAGGACGCGCTGCAGGTCTCGACCCGCATCATGCAGGAGGTGGTGGCCATCGCCAACCGCTATCCGCCGTATGGCCGCGGCACGGTCGGCATGGTGCAGGTGTTCCCGAACAGCCGCAACGTGATCCCCGGCGAGGTCAAATTCAGCATCGACCTGCGCAACGTGAACGACGAACTGCTCAACACCATGCACGAGGAGATGCTGGCCTTTATCGACAAGACGCGCGCCGGCAGCGGCTTGGGGATTTCGATCGAGCGGGTGTCCTACTATCCGCCATGCCCGTTCCATCCGGACTGCGTGGACGCGGTGCGCAACGCCACCGCCAAGCTGGGATATTCGACGATGGACGTGGTCTCCGGCGCCGGCCACGATGCGATCTACGCGGCGCGCCTGGCGCCGTCGGGCATGATCTTCGTGCCCTGCAAGGATGGCATCAGCCACAACGAAATCGAGGACGCCAAGCCCGAACATCTGGAAGCCGGCTGCAACGTCCTGCTGCACGCCATGCTGGAGCGCGCGCGGATCGTCTGAAGGAAGGGGATGGTATGCTTTTGGTTTTGCACAGGCTTCCTCCCCGATGTACACAGACCCACAGCAAGCCTACCTCGATGGCAACCGCCGCATGGCCGTCGGCGACGCGATCGGTGCCGAAGAATGCTTTTGGCAGGCGATCGCGCTGCGGCCGGAACACGCCGGCGCGCGCGCCAATCTCGGCTACCTGAAAGAGCTGCGCGGGGACTTGCTGGAGGCGGAATTCCACTACCTGCAAGCGATCGCGCTGCTGCCCGATAACCCGGAGCTGTATCAAAATCTCGGGGTGCTGCTGCAAAAGGCCAGGCGCTTCGACGAGTCGGAAGTCGCCGCGCGCATGGCGCTGGAGCTGGCGCCGGAATCGCCGTCGGCGTGGAGCCAGCTGGGCGTTCTGCTCACGTGCGTGAAGCGCGAACAGGAGGCCGAGGCGTGCCACCGGCGCGCGCTGGAACTGGACGAGGATTATCCCCAGGCGCAGTTCAATCTCGCATACATCCTGCTGCGGCAAGGCCGGTTCGCCGAAGGCTGGCCGTTGCTGGAGTCGCGCTGGCACTTCGACAGCCTGGCGCAGCCTTTCAACTGCCCGCCATGGGAGGGCGAGCCGCTCGCGGGAAAATCGGTGGTGATCGTCTCCGAGGCGGGGCAGGGGGACATGATCCACTTCACGCGCTACGCCGCGCTGTTGAGGGACGCGGGCGCGGCGCGCGTGGCGGTGGCGTGCCCGTCATCGTTGCGTCGCCTGCTGGCGGGACTGGACGGGGTCGACGAGGTCTACGTCCAGCAGGGCGCGGTGCCGGCCAGTGGCTGGGATTTCTGGACGCATCCGATGCGTTTGCCGGCGTTGTTCGACACGGAGCTGTCGAGCATTCCTTCATCGGCGCCGTATATCACTGCCGATCCCGAGTCGGTGCGCTACTGGGCCGGCATGCTGCCTCGAAAGGGATTGCGGGTAGGCCTGGCGTGGAAAGGCAATCCGCAATTCGAGAACGACGCCGAGCGTTCGCTGCCGTCCTTGCACACGCTGTCGCCGCTGGCCGATATCGATGCGCATTTCGTCAGCCTGCAGAAAGGCGACGCGGAGGCGGAAGCGTTGACGCCACCGGCCGGCATGATGCTGCAGGCGCTCGCGCCGAGGATACAGGACTTCGCGGATACGGCGGGCGTCATCGCCAATCTGGATCTGGTGATCAGTGTCGACACGGCGGTGGCGCATCTGGCCGGCGCGCTGGGCAAGCCGTGCTGGGTGCTGCTGCCGGACCATCGCTGCGACTGGCGCTGGATGACGGAGCGCGACGACACGCCGTGGTATCCGTCGATGCGGCTGTTCCGCCAGCAGCAAGGCGGCGGCTGGGCCACGGTGATCGCCGAAGTGGCGTCCGAACTGCGGCTCAAGCTCACTTCTGAAACACGGAACACGACACCCGGCACCCGAAACACGTAGGGCGGATTAGCGGGCGAGGCCCGCTAACCGCCCCTGGGGCCCATCGAAGAGGCGGCCTACCTGGCCGGTAGGCCTTAAGAGCGCGCAGCGCGTAATCGGCCATGTATGCGCCGCCGATCAAGCATGCATGGCCGATTACGGCGTTCCGCCTAATCCGCCCTACAGTTCCGCAAGAAATCGAGCAGCACCTGCGCCGCGATATCCGCATCATCCGCCGTCATGGTCTCCAGCGGATTGTGGCTGATGCCGCCGTTGCCGCAACGTGTGAACAGCATCGCCACATCCGTGATCGCCGCCATCGCCATCGCGTCATGCCCGGCGCCGGAAAGCAGATCAAAGCGCGGCAGGCCCGCGCGCTCGATCGCCGCGCCGAGTTGATCCATCAAACGTGGCGCGCACGGCGCCGCCGGCGCATCGACGATCCGTTGCAAACTGAATTCCACCTGACGCCGCGCGCAGATCGCCGCGATGCCGTCCAATACATCCTTGACCGCCGCCAGCCTGACCGTGTCATCGGCGGCGCGGATATCCAGCGACAGCTTGCACGCGCCCGGAATCACGTTGACCGACCCCCCCGGCACCTGCAACTGCCCGACCGTGCCGACCAGCGCGACGCCTTGCGCGCAGCGCCGCTCGACCAGCAGCACGATTTCCGCCGCCGCCCCCGCCGCGTCCTTGCGCATCGTCATCGGCGTGGTGCCGGCGTGGCTGGCCAATCCCGTCAGCTCGACCAGATAGCGCGAGCTGCCGGCGATCGCCGTCACCACGCCCAGCGCCAGGTCGCGCTCGAGCAGCACCGGGCCCTGTTCGATGTGGACCTCCACGAAACCAAGCAGCTTGGCCGGATCGCGCGCGATGTGCGGAATGGCCGATACATCGTGACCGGCGGCCAGCAGCGCATCGCGCACGGTGACGCAGTCGGCGTCGGTCTGGTCCAGCAGCGACAGGTCGAAGCGGCCCGCCACCGCGTTACTGCCCAGGAAAGTGCTCTTGAAACGCACGCCTTCCTCCTCGGCGAAACCGACGATCTCGAAGTGATATGGCAGCTTCTCGCCGCGCTGATGCAGATGGCGCACGATGGCGATCGGCAGCAGGATGCCGAGCCGGCCGTCGTATTTGCCGCCGTTGCGCACCGTGTCGTAGTGCGATCCGGTCATCAACGTCTTCGCGTCCGGGACGTCGGAGCGGTAGACGCCGACGACGTTGCCGACGGCGTCGATGTGCGACTCCATGCCCGCCTCGCGCATCCAGTCCGCCAGTTGCGCGGCGGTGCGGCGGTGCGCCGGCGTCATGTAGGCGCAGGTCAGGTCGAAGTCGGCGTCGGCGCTGTTGGCGGCGTCGCTCCAGGCGCCGATGGTTTCAGACCACCGCATGATGGTCGGGCCGAAGTCCAGCGTCAGTCCGAGCAGGTCGTTCAGGCGGATCTCCGCGATGCGTTTAATTTGGCGCAGGCACTCGGCGATTTCGTCGGCGCGCTGGTTCTTCAGCCGGCGCGCGAAGGTGGCGATGACGTGGCGCCGGGTGAGTCCCTGTCCATCCGGACCTTTGACCGCCAGGATGAAGGGGAAGCCGAATTTGGCGTTGTAGTCGGCGTTGAGCCGGTGCAGCGTGGAGAATTCCTCGGCGCTGCACAGGTGCAGGCCGGATTTTGCCTGTTCGCTGGTCGATTCGGCCGTCAGCTGGCCGGCGACGGCCGCCTTGCCGGCCAGCTCCGGGTGTGCGCGGATCAAACCCAGTTGTTCGTCCAGGGAGGCCGCGCCGACCACGCCCTGCAACGCCAGCTTGAGCGCGGTGGCGTTGGCGAAGGGGCGTTGCGCCGCCGCCCGTTGCGGTATCCAGGGCGAGTGCTCATAGATGCCGCGCAGGTGTTCGACGAAGGTAGCGGCGTCGCAGCTGTTTAAATCCGAGAGTGTGGTCATGGCGTGGTATCCGGTATCGAACCTCCATCATAACCTCGTCGGAGCTCGCGCGATATACGCGGTATGCCGTAAGATATATATCAGGTGGCTTACCTCGCGCGCGGCTTACTTCTGGATCAGCGCCTTGGCGGCGGCGGCCACCTGCTCGCGCAGCCATTTGTGCTCCGGCGCCTGGTGCACGCGTTCGTGCCATAGCTGGTAGAAGCGCATCGCCGGGAACTTGACCGGCACCGCGTAAGTTTTCAGCGGCATCTGTTTTTCGTAGTAGCGGACGAACTGGCGGCCGGTGGTCAGCACCAGGTCCGTCTGGGTCAGCATGTAGGGGATCAGGCCGAAATAGGCAGATTCGACGACGACGTTGCGCTGCAGTCCCTGGCGTTCCAGATAGTCGTCGATGACGCCGTGGTAGCCCGGCAGGATCTGGGTCGGCGCCACGTGGGGCAGGGCCAGGTAGTCGTTGAGCGTCATGGCGTCGCTGGCGGTGCGCAGGGCGTACGGGCAGTCGGCGCGCATCACGCAGATGATCGGGTCCTCGAACAGCTTGGACATGTGCAGGTGCTCGGGCGGCTCGTCCCAGTTGGCGATGACCAGGTCCATGTCGCCGTCCGACAGCAGGCGCACATAGTCGACGCCCGGTCCCAGGCTGTGGATCTTGACGCGGCTGTTGGGCGAACCGCGCCGCAGCAGCGCCACCAGATTGGGCAGGAACTGGCTGTCCAGGTAGTCCGGCGCGGCGATGTGGAAGGTGCGGGCCTCCTCCTGCGGGACGAAGGGCGTCTTCTTGAGGAACAGGTTTTCGGTCTCGTCGAGGATGCGCTTGGCCGGGATCAGCAGGCTCTCGCCGTGCTGGGTGGGCACCATGCCGCGCGCGCCGCGCACCAGCAGCGGATCGCCGGTCAGCTCGCGCAGCTTGCGCAGCGAGGCCGAGATCGAGGGCTGCGGCTGATTGAGTTTGAGCGCGACGCGGGAGACGTTTTTTTCCACCAGCAGCAGGTAGAGGATGCGGATCAGGTGGAGGTCCAGGTGTTGCGGCAGGGCGGGCATGAACGATATGCGATTGAATGAGTTATACGGGAACCGATATGTTTAATATACTCCAATGTTCATGTGGCCGGTATCAAATCCGTTTATCTTCTGTAAATTAGCCACATCCTTGACCTGAAAGCATCCATGGAATTATTCGCCTATCTGATCCCGTACGGCCTTGAGTGGCTGAACCTGATCGTGCGCTGGCTGCACGTCATCACCGGCATCGCCTGGATCGGCGCCTCGTTCTACTTCGTCTGGCTGGATAACTCGATCCGCCCGCCCGCGCCGGGTTCGGAACTGGCCAGGAAGGGCGTCTCGGGCGAATTGTGGGCGGTGCACGGCGGCGGCTTCTATAATCCGCAAAAATACCTGGTCGCCCCGGCGCAGCTGCCGAAGGAGCTGCACTGGTTTAAATGGGAAGCCTATTCCACCTGGCTGTCCGGCATCGCGCTGCTGACGATCGCCTACTACTTCAACGCCCAGGCGATGATGATCGATAAATCCGTCGCCGACATCAGCAGCCTGCAGGCGGTCGGCATCGGCGTCGGCACGCTGGTCGCCGGCTGGACGGTCTACGATCTGCTGTGCCGCTCCCCGCTGGGCAAGCATGACCTGTGGTTCGGCGTCGTGGTGTTCCTGCTGATCGTCGCGGCGGCCTATGGCCTCACGCACGTGTTGAGCGGGCGCGCCGCCTACATCCACGTCGGTGCGCTGATCGGCACCATCATGGTCGGCAATGTGCTGATGCTGATCATCCCCGGCCAGCGCAAGATGGTCGAGGCAATGTCGGCCGGCCGCATGCCGGACCCGGTCCACGGCCAAAAGGCCAAGCAGCGCAGCGTCCACAATAACTACTTCACGCTGCCGGTGCTGTTCATCATGATCAGCAACCACTATGCGATGACCTATCGCCACGATCATGCGTGGCTGGTGCTGGCGTTTATCATGGCGGCGGGCGTCTTCATTCGCCACTTCTTCAACCTGCGCCACAAGGGCCGCGTCGAGTGGCGCTATCCGGCGATTGGCGTCGCGCTGCTCGCCGGCGTGGCCGTGGCGATCGCGCCCCCACGTCCCGTGGCGGTGGCGCCGGCGGCCGATCCGGCGGCGGAATTCGCCAAAGTGCAGGCCATCATCGGGCATCGCTGCGCCACCTGCCACGCCGAACGGCCGACGCAACCCGGCTTCGCGGCGGCGCCGCTCGGTGTGATGCTTGAGAACGCGGCCGAAATCCATCAAAATGCCGAGAAAATCTACAAGCAGACGGTCCAGCTGAAAGCCATGCCGTTGGCCAACCTGACCCAAATGACCGACGCCGAACGGGCGCAAATCGCCGTCTGGTACGAAGCCGGCGCCAAATGAAGGAAGCGAATATGAGCAGCACCAAAGAGCAACTGGCCAAATGGATCGACGAGCACTTCGACGAGGAGGTCGGCGTTTTGCAGCAGCTGCTGCGCGTGCCGACCGATACGCCGCCGGGGAACAACGCGCCGCACGCCGACATGGTGGCCGATCTGGTCAAGGCTTACGGCTGGAGCGCCGAGAAGCACGCGGTGCCGCAACAGGTGGTGCGCGACTACGGCATGGAGACGATCACCAACCTGATCGTGCGCCGTCCCTATCAGGCGGGCGGTCCGACCGTGGCGCTGAACGCCCACGGCGACGTGGTGCCGCCGGGCGACAACTGGACGTATCCCCCGTACGGCGGCGTGGTGGAAAACGGCTTTATCTACGGACGCGCCGCCGCCGTCTCCAAGTGCGACTTCGCCACCTACATCTTCGCCACCCGCGCGCTGGAGGCGCTGGGCGTGCCGCTCAAGGGCGGATTGGAACTGCACTTCACCTATGACGAGGAATTCGGCGGCTTGCTCGGGCCGGGCTGGCTGCTGGAGCAAAAATTGACGAAGCCCGACTACGTCATCGCGGCGGGCTTCAGCTACAACATCGTCACCGCGCACAACGCCTGCCTGCAATTGGAGATCACGGTCAACGGCAAGTCCGGCCACGGCGCGATGCCGGAAACGGGTCATGACGCGCTGCAGGCGGCCACCAAAATCCTCAACGCCATCTACGACCAGCTGCCGGAACTGAAGAAGATCAAATCCAGGATCGACGGCATCGACTCGCCGACGATGCTGGTGGGCCGCATCGACGGCGGCACCAACACCAACGTCGTGCCGGGCAAGGTCGTGCTGAAGATGGACCGCCGCATGATTCCGGAAGAGGAGCCGGCGGAGGTCGAGGCGCAGGTGCGCGCGATGATCGAAAACGCGGTGCGCGGCATTCCCGGCATCAGCCTGGAGATCAAGCGCCTGCTGCTGTCGCACGCGCTGCGCGAGCAGCCGGGGACGGAGAAGCTGGTCGCCAGCCTGCAGCGAAACGCCCAGACCTACATCGGCGAACTGATTCCGGCGCAGGGCACGCCTTTGTACGCGGACGCGCGCCTGTACGGCGAGCACGGTATCCCGGCGGTGCTGTATGGCGCCGGTCCGCGCACGGTGCCCGAGTCCAACGCCAAGAAGGCCGACGAGCGCCTCAACCTGGAGGATCTGCGCAAGGCCACCAAGGTGGT
>DATMSN010000356.1:0-1694 GCA_035565375.1 Duganella sp.
ATGATGATCTTTCTCGCCATCCTCGTCGTGGGCTTTGCCTACGAGTGGAAAAAAGGCGCGCTCGACTGGGAATGACAAGGAATCGACAAAATGGCCATTGAAGGCGTCATGAAGGAAGGCTTCGTCACCACCACCTATGACTCGGTGGTGAACTGGGCGAAGACCGGATCACTTTGGCCGATGACTTTCGGTCTGGCTTGCTGTGCCGTCGAAATGATGCACGCAGGCGCGGCCCGCTACGACATCGACCGTTTCGGCATGCTGTTCCGGCCCAGCCCGCGCCAGTCCGATCTGATGATCGTGGCCGGCACGCTGTGTAACAAGATGGCGCCGGCACTGCGCAAGGTCTATGACCAGATGCCGGAGCCGCGCTGGGTTCTTTCCATGGGCTCGTGCGCCAACGGCGGCGGCTACTACCACTACAGCTATTCGGTGGTGCGTGGCTGCGACCGCATCGTGCCGGTGGATGTCTATGTGCCGGGTTGCCCGCCCACCGCCGAAGCGCTGCTTTACGGCGTGATCCAGCTGCAGCAGAAGATTCGCCGCACCAACACCATTGCCCGCGCCTGAGAGATTGCCGACGATGACTGATTTTGCAATTTCGCCGGAGGTGCTGCGCGCCACCATTGCCGAGACCCTGGGGGGCAAGGCCAGGAGCGTGACGGTTGCGCTGGACGAGGTGACCGTGGTGGTTGGCGCCGCCGACTACATCGAAGCCGCCATGCTGCTGCGCGACGCGCCCGGCTGCCGCTTCGAGCAGTTGATCGACCTCTGCGGCATGGACTACTCCGACTACCGCGAAGGCGAGTGGCGGGGCGAGCGCTACGGCGTCGTCACGCACCTGCTGTCGGTGAGCCTCAACCAGCGCGTGCGCCTCAAGGTGTTTGCGCCGAACGAAGACCTGCCCGTGGTCGATTCGCTCCAGCCCGTCTGGAATGCCGCCACCTGGTTCGAGCGCGAAGCCTTCGACCTCTACGGCATCGTGTTCGAAGGCCACGACGACCTGCGCCGCATCCTGACCGACTACGGCTTCATCGGACACCCGTTCCGCAAGGACTTCCCGGTGTCGGGCCATGTCGAGATGCGCTACGACGAAGAGCAGAAGCGCGTGGTCTACCAGCCGGTATCGATCGAGCCGCGGGAAATCACGCCGCGCGTGATTCGCGAAGACAACTACGGCGCCGGACTCCACTGACATGGCCGAAATCAAGAACTACACACTCAACTTCGGTCCCCAGCATCCGGCAGCGCACGGTGTGCTGCGCCTGGTGCTCGAGCTCGACGGCGAAGTGATCCAGCGCGCCGATCCGCACATCGGCCTCCTGCATCGCGCAACCGAAAAGCTCGCCGAATCGCGCACCTTCATCCAGTCGCTGCCCTACATGGACCGTCTCGACTACGTGTCGATGATGTCCAACGAGCACGCCTACTGCCTGGCCATCGAGCGGATGCTGGGCCTGGACGTGCCGATTCGCGCGCAGTACATCCGCGTGATGTTCGCCGAGATCACCCGCCTCTTGAACCACCTGCTGTGGCTCGGCGCGCACGGCCTGGACTGCGGCGCGATGAACATGCTCATCTACTGCTTCCGCGAGCGTGAAGACCTGTTCGACATGTACGAGGCCGTGTCCGGCGCGCGCATGCATGCGGCCTACTTCCGTCCGGGCGGCGTCTACCGCGACCTGCCCGATGCG
>DATMSN010000357.1:0-2124 GCA_035565375.1 Duganella sp.
GTACGACCCCGGTTTGGCCGGGGGGCCGCCTTTTAAAACGTCAACGTCTTGACGCCCTCGGCCGTGCCCAGCAGGCACACGTCCGCGCCGCGCGCGGCGAACAGGCCCACCGCGATCACGCCGACGATCTGGTTGATCTTCGCCTCCAGCGCCACCGGGTCGGCGATGGCCAGGCCGGCCACGTCGATCAGCATGCCGCCGTTGTCGGTGATGAACGCCTCGTCCGTGCCCGGCTTGAGGCGCAGCTTCGGCTGGCCGCCCAGCTTGGCCAGCTCGCGCGTGACCGCGGCGCGCGCCATCGGCAGCACCTCGACCGGCAACGGGAACTTGCCCATCACGTCGACCAGCTTCGAGCCGTCGGCGATGCAGACAAAACGCTTGGCCACCGAGGCCACGATCTTCTCGCGCGTGAGCGCCGCGCCGCCGCCCTTGATCATGGCGCCGGCGTTGGTGATCTCGTCGGCGCCATCGATGTAGACGGCGATCTCGGCGACGTCATTGAGGTCGAACACCGCGATGCCGTGGCCGCGCAGGCGGGCGGCGGTCGCCTCCGACGACGCCACCGCGCCCTTGATGCTGTCCTTGATCTTGGCCAGTTCGTCGATGAAGAAATTGGCGGTCGAGCCGGTGCCGACGCCGATGATCTCGTTTTTCACCACGTAATCGATGGCGGCGCGGGCTACGGCTTGCTTCAGTTCGTCTTGGGTCATGATGTCGTTGCTGTTTCTATCAAAAGGACCGCCATTTTAACGGATCGGCCCCCGCCGACGCCGAATTCCGTTAAAAATTGCGCAGAGACAACATCCAACCGGCTCCGGTGTCGCACACTTGCACAAGCGCGGCCGCCACGCCACGAAGCGCGCCAGCGGCGCCGCCGATTGTGCGAGAATGAAGCCAGCAGGTCCCATCCAACGTCCGGGGAGTTCCATGCCGCAAGCCAAAACAGTCTTGATCGTCGACGACAGCCGCGTCTCGCGCCTGATGGCGCGCCAATACATCATCAGCCTGCACGCCGACTGGATCGTCGAGGAGGCCGGCACCGGCGAGGAATCGCTGGCCAAGTCGCGCCACGTGCGGCCCGACCTGATCCTCATGGACGTCAACATGCCCGGCATGGGCGGCATCGCCGCCGCCGAGCAGTTGCGGCGCGAATTCCCCGACTTGCCGATCTCGCTGCTGACGGCCAACGTGCAGACGGCCACGCGCGAGAAGGCCGAGGCGCTCGGCATCGGCTTCGTCGAAAAGCCGATCACCGAGGCGCGCATCGCCCGCCTGCTCTCGCCGCTCGAGGCGGAGCGGCCATGATCGAGCTCACCGAGCTGGAAAACGACGCCCTGATCGAGATCTTCAACATCGGCGTCGGCCAGGCGGCCGCCTCGATGAGCGCCATCGTCAACGAGGCGGTGCGCATGTCGGTGCCATCGATCACCTTCATCAACCGCGCCGACGCCGCCAAGCTGCTGCGCAACCGCGTGTTCGAGCCGGAGCGCATCTGCGGCGTGAGCCAGCATTACGAGGGCGCGTTCGCGACCGAGGCGATATTGATGTTCCCGGAGGATAAAAGCCTCGAGATCGTGCGCCTGATGGTCGGCGAGGGCGTGCCGCTGGCCGAGCTGACCGACATGGAGCAGGAGGCCATGTGCGAGATCGGCAACATCATCCTCAACTCCTGCGTCGGCACGCTGGCCAACATCTTCCAGCACGAGCTGCACGGCTCGCTGCCCGCCTACCACGTGGGCACCAGCGACGAGATCCTGACCGCCTCCGGCAGCGAGCCCGACGCCGTGGTGCTGATGCTGCACATCGACTTCGTGCTCGAGAAGCACCAGATCCAGGGCTATGTCGCCTTCGTGCTCGACCTGTCGGCGCTGCACGACCTCAAGGCCCAGATCAACCAGTACATCGCGCGCGCGATCGGCCAGGCGTAAGCGGTGGACGCCATGGACAGCAAGCTGCCCGATGAAGTCGACCGGCACCGGCTCAACGTCCTGCGCGCCGTGCTCGGCGCGGTCAACCTGGGCGTGGTGGTGCTCGACGGCGACGCCCGCGTGGTGGTGTGGAACGCCTGGATGGGCAGGTATTCGGGGCTGCCGCGGGAGCGCGTGGTCGGCGCCGACTTCTTCG
>DATMSN010000358.1:0-2043 GCA_035565375.1 Duganella sp.
GTAGCTCGACCGGCGGCACCAGCGGCGATCAATCCGGCAGCGGCACAGGCCGCTCCGCGAGCCCGGGCACCAGCGCCAGCGGCACCAGCGGAAGCACCGCGCAGGACGGCAGCTCCACCACCAAGAAAAAGCAGCGGGCCAGAAACAAAAACAAACACAAGTCCAACAAGTCCGACAAGTCCGGCACGTCCAGTTCCTCCAGCAACTCCGTTTCCGGCGGGCACTGATGCCCCCAGCGGCAAGGGGCGCCCCGCAAGCGCCCCGCCCCCTCTTCCTCCCTTCCCTGTCGTTTCCCTCCCTCCCAAGTCCGCCGATGGCCTCGCCGTGTCGCGAAGAAAAAAATTTTCGCTAGCGTCATTTTTTTTGCGGAACTAAATTTCTTTGCCCCATGTCAAAGTTATTGAGAGCAGCGAAGTTTGAGCTCGCGCGGCGACGGTGTCGTTGTCATCGCGCGCAAAGAGCGGCCAATTCATCGAGATGCCAGTGCGCCCCCGGTTCACCATCATCCCGATAGTCACCCACTCCCGACAGATGCTAGCGAACGCGGCCATAAAGGCCTGCGGGGGCTGGTGCGCGCCAAGCGCATCCTCGCTGCCTCAAATCGCTCGCAGAAGCGAATCACGCGCACAACAGTAGAAATACTGGGGTGCTTGTAAGCACATTTTTTTGAACTACTATTTTCTTCACCCAGCCTCGTCGCTGCGGGAATATAGTTAAATAACGGAGACAATCTATCATGGAATTCAACATCAAACGCTTGGTGTCGCGCACGCTCGTCGCCACCATTATGCTGGCGTCCGCCGTCGCGCATGCGGCGACCGCCGGGCCCGGCACGTGGAGCACGCAGCAAAGCTGGGCGACCGACACCGTCAACGGCGGCAAGCTCACCGGCTATTTCTACTGGCCCGCCTCGCAACCGACACTGGCCGGCAAACGCGCGCTGGTGCTGGTGCTGCACGGCTGCCAGCAAACCGCCTCGGGCGACGTCATCAATAGTAGCGCCGACGGCGGCTTCAACTGGAAAGCGGTGGCCGACAAATACGGCGCCGTCGTCATCGCCCCCAACGCCACCGGCAACGTCTACTCCAATCATTGCTGGGATTACGCCAGCACCAACCACAACCGCAGCAGCGGCCACGACGCCGTGTTGCTCGACGTCGTCAACCGCTTCGTCGCCGATCCGCAATACGCGATCGATCCGAACCAAGTCTATGTGACCGGCCTGTCCTCGGGCGGCGGCGAGACGATGGCGCTGGGCTGCCTGGCGCCGGACGTGTTCGCCGGGGTCGGCATCAACGCCGGGCCGACGCCGGGCACCACGACCTTGCAAATCGGCGCCGTGCCGTCCGGCTACACCGCCTCCACGGCCGCCAACGCCTGCAAGGCGATGGCCGGCAGCAGCGCCAGCAAATTCTCGACGCAGATCTCCGGCGCCATCTGGGGCACGTTGGACTACACGGTCGGGCAGGCCTACGGACCGCTCGCCACGGCGGCGATGCGTCAGATCTACGGCGGCACGTACAAGGCCGACGCCGCGGCGACGGTGTCGGGCGGCGGCAGCAACGTGATTTACCGCGACAGCAACGGCAAGGTCCGCACGCATGAAATCACCGTGAGCGGCATGAGCCACGCGTGGCCGGCCGGCCCCGGGGGCAAGAACGCGCACTACGTCGACGGCACCAAGGTCGACTATCCGGCATTCGTGATGGACTTCTGGTTCAAGAACAACCTGCGCACCTCGGCCGTCGCCGGCCCCACCGTGACCGCCTGTTCGGCCAACGTGATCAGCGCCACCAGCGCGAGCATCAGCGGCGCCGCCACCAGCACCGGCAGCGTGACGAACTACACCGTATCGCTGAGCGGCCCGACCACGGTCAACGACAGCACCGCCGGCAGCGGCCCGAGCTTCAGCAAGACGTATAACCTGGGCAACGGCTACTACAGCGGCACCGTCACGGCCACCGACAACCAGGGCCAGACCTCGGCCGCCTGCGCCGTGCCGCAGTTCCTGGTCGGCAGCGCGCCCAGCGTGCCCGCGCCGGA
>DATMSN010000359.1:0-1994 GCA_035565375.1 Duganella sp.
CGCCGCTGCGCGAGGTCGACGCCAAGGACCTGGCGGACTGGAACGATGTGCCGGCCCTGCTGAACAAGCGCCTGGTGGCGCAGTTCGCGGCGCGCCTGGCCGACCCGGCCTTCGCCAAGGACGCCGAAACCGTGCTGGCCAACAATCCCGAGTGGCGCCAGGCCGTCCAGCAAAACGCCAGCGCCAGGAAGCGCGCCACCACCATCTCCAATTACCTGTTCTGATCCATGAAAAAATTCTCCCTTGCCGTCAAATTCAACCTGGTATTCCTCGTCGTGGCCGTGGTCGGCTTCGCCGCGTCCAGCGTCGTCACCAACGCGCTGCTGAAGAGCAATGCCCGCGACGAAACGCTGCAGAACGCCCGCCTGCTGATGCAGGCCTCCTCGGCGGCGGGCAAATACACGGCCGCGCACATCGTGCCGCTGCTCGAGAACCGCATGAAGTTCGAATTCCTGCCCGAATCGGTGCCGACCTTCGCCGCCATCGAACACCTGAACGAGCTGTTGAAGGCCTATCCCGACTACAGCTACAAGCAGGCCACGCTCAATCCCACCAATCCGCGCAACCGCGCCAACGACTGGGAGACGCCGATCGTGCACCAACTGCGCGCCCATCCGACCACCAGGGAACTGGTCGGCGAGCGCGTCACGCCCGGCGGACCGGCGTTGTACATCGCCCGCCCCATCGCCATCGGCAACGCCGCCTGCCTGGCCTGCCACAGCACGCCGGACGCCGCGCCCAAGACCATGACCGACATCTACGGCACCACCAACGGCTTCGGCTGGAAGCTCAATGAAACCGTCGGCGCGCAGGTGGTGACGGTGCCGATGACGGTGCCGTTGCAGCGCGCCAACACGCTGCTGCACACCTACATGTGGTCGCTGCTGGCGATATTCGCCTTCCTGTTCGTCGCGCTCAACGTCACCGTGCACCTGTTCGTCACGCGCCGCATCAGCCGCCTGTCGCGCATCGCCGACGAGGTCAGCCTGGGCCACTTCGACGCCGCCCCCTTCGACACCCGCGACGGCGACGAGCTGGCGCAACTGGCGCAATCGTTCGACCGCATGCGCACCAGCCTGTCGAGCGCGATGAAGATGCTCGATGACTGACACCGCCGACCTCCCGCAACGGATCGGCAAGTACCGGCTCGACGGTCTGCTCGGCAAGGGCGCGATGGGGGTGGTGTACCGCGCGTTCGACCCGCTGGTCGACCGCACGGTGGCGCTCAAGACGGTGCGCCGCGACCCCGCCGACGAGGCGCAGGCGCGCGAGATGATCGAGCGTTTCCGCAAGGAGGCGCAGGCGGCCGGGCGGCTGATGCACCCGAACATCGTCGCCGTGCACGAGTACGGCGAGAGCGACGACATCGCCTACATCGCCATGGAATTCGTCGACGGCACGCCGCTGTCGACCTTGATCGGCGAGCGGCCCTGCGCGCTGTCGCAGGCGCTGGCGTGGTTCGGCGACCTGCTGGCCGCGCTCGATTATTCGCACCGGCACGGCGTGGTGCACCGCGATATCAAGCCGGCCAACCTGCTGGTGACGCGCGACGGCCGCATCAAGATCAGCGATTTCGGCATCGCCCGCGTCGAATCGTCGACGTTGACGCAGACCGGCGCCATGCTGGGCACGCCGAGCTATATGTCTCCTGAACAATTCCGCGGCGAGGCGATCGACGGCCGCAGCGATCTGTTCTCGGCCGGCGTGGTGCTGTACCAGTTGCTGACCAGCCAGCGTCCGTTTTCAGGCTCGGCGGCGACGGTGATGCAGCAAGTGCTCAATCACACGCCGACGCAACCGTCGCAACTGAACGCGGCGTTGCCGGCGGGATTCGACGCGGTGGTCATGCGGGCGTTGGCCAAGGAGCCGCGCGAGCGGCACGCCAGCGCGCGCGCTTTTCAACAGGCGTTGGACGCGGTGTCGCGCGATGGCGCCTTCAGCGCGCCGTCAATGCAGGAGGACAGCGACGCGACGATCCTGGCGACGCCGTCGTC
>DATMSN010000360.1:0-2172 GCA_035565375.1 Duganella sp.
GGCGGCGCGCGAACGATTCGGGCTTGCCGAACAGGCGGATGTCGCTGCCCGGAACGCGCAGCGCTTCGGCCACGCCCTCGAACGCGATGCCCGCCGCCTCGTGCTGGCCGTAGATCACGGCCGACGCGCCCGGCGCCTTGAGCGCGACATTGACCGGCAGCCCGAGAATGGCCTTGGCGTGCAGTTCGAACTCGCTTTGCACCTGCGTCGCCATCGTCACCATGCCGGTGTCGTGCGGGCGCGGGCTCACTTCCGAGAACCACACCATGTCGTCCTTGACGAACAGCTCCACGCCGAACAGGCCAAGGCCGCCCAGGTCGCCGGTGACCTTGGCGGCGATGTCGCGCGCGCGTTCGAGCGCCAGCGCGTTCATGCGGCACGGCTGCCATGATTCGACATAGTCGCCTTGCACCTGCACGTGGCCGATCGGGTCGCAGAACTGCGTGACGACCTGGCCGTCGGCGCCGATCGAGCGCACCGTCAGCAGCGTGATTTCGTAGTCGAAGTCGATGAAGCCTTCGACGATGACGCGGCCCGAGTCGACCCGGCTGCCGGCGGCGGCGTAGTCCCACGCGGCCTTGACTTCGGCGGCGCTGTCGATCTTCGACTGGCCCTTGCCCGAGGACGACATGACTGGCTTGATCACGCACGGGAAACCGATGGCGGCGGTGGCCGCCTCCAGCTCCGCCAGGCTGCTGGCGAAGCGGTACGGCGACGTGGCCAGGCCGAGCGTTTCGGCGGCCAGGCAGCGGATGCCTTCGCGGTTCATCGTCAGCTGGGCGGCGCGCGCGGTCGGGATGCAGGTGATCTTGCCGGCTTGTTCCAGCGCGGCCAGGGTGTCGGTGGCGATGGCTTCGATTTCCGGCACGATCAGGTCCGGCTTTTCCTGCTCGATCAGCGCGGCCAGCGCGGCGCCGTCGGCCATGTTGATGACGTGGGCGCGGTGCGCGACCTGGTGGCCTGGCGCGTTCGGGTAGCGGTCGACGGCGATCACTTCCACGCCCAGGCGCTGCAGCGCGATGATGACTTCCTTGCCCAGTTCGCCCGAGCCGAGCAGCATGACTTTGGTGGCGGTGGGGGACAGGGGCGTGCCGAGGATGCGTGGAGTGTTCATGGTTGGTTCAAGATGAAAAAGAAGGGGGCGTTAGAAGGAGTAGACCAGGGTCACCGAGGTTTGCGTGTCGGTGTTCTTTTTATCCGCCGGCACGCTGGTGTCGTTGCGGACGCTGAACGCGGCCTTCAACTGCATGGTGTTGTTGATTTTGGTGCGCAGCGCCGTCTCGGCCTGCGAGTGGGTGTTCGAGGTGCCGCGTTCGACGGTGAGCATCTGCGAGAACAGGGCGTTTTCGCTCAGGCGCCATTTGAAGTCGGCCGCGCCGCGCACCGTCATGCCGTTTTCGGTCTCGCCGGTCGAGCGCGCGCCGCGGAAGTAGCCCGGACCGATTTCGACGTCCAGCGTCTTGGTCTCCGACTGGTAAATCTGGGTGCCGTAACCGACGCCGATGGTCGAGTAGCGCAGGTAGGCGCCGAAACGGTCGTCGACGTGCGTGGCCAGCACGAACAGCCGGTCGCGGTCCTGCATCAGCTTATACGCGGCCTTGGCGGACACCGAGTAGCGCTGCGCGGAGCGCTCGCGCACTTTTTCGCCGTCGTCGTTGGTGACCTGCTCGTCCTTGTAGTAACCGGCCAGGATGTACTCGTTGCTCCAGTCAGGAAGTTCCTGCTTGGAATCTATCTTGCCGGTGACGGAGGTGCCGACGGTGTTGCCGGAGGTGGAAATGGCACCCAGTTCGGCGGAGGTGCTCCAGCCATACGGCGGATCGAGATCGACGGCGGCGGCTTGGCCGCAGGTGAGTGATAGCGCTAGCGCGGGGACGAACAGCAATGGTTTCATAGGCATGGAAAGGCGTGGCCGGGCGTTGCCGGTGGCGCGTCATCTTGTTACGGAAGAAGCCGCTATTGTAACCCGACACCGATTGCGTGTGGTTCCGTACAGAGGCGGCCGGTCCAACGGAGGATCATCGCCACATTAGACGACTAGAGGTACCGATCATGAAGACATCGCCGAAATTGACCAACATGCTGCTGTGCGCGGGGCTGTTCGCCGCCGCCTGCGCCGCCACCACGCCCGCCAGCGCGGGCATCAACCGCTGCGTGGACGCCCAGGGCGGC
>DATMSN010000361.1:0-2263 GCA_035565375.1 Duganella sp.
CCCGACGCCGCCGCTGCCGACCACCAGCGCCCGCGCGCCGCGCCAGTTGAAGGCGGCGCCGCCCAGCGTGCGGTCGAAGGCGCGCACGAAGCCCTCGCCGTCGATCAGATCGCCCTTGATGCGGCCATCGGCGTCCTTGTAGATGGCGTTGCAGGATCCGGCCAGCAGCGCGCGGCTGCTCGGCGCATCGACCGCTTCCACGCTCATCGGCTTGTGCGGAATCGAGACGAAAATGCCGCCGACGTTCTCGATCCCCATCAGCAGGCGCACGGCGGCGACGTAGCCTTGCGGCGCCACCTTGAGGGGAATCACGCGCGCGTCGATGCCGTGGCGCTGGAAGTAGGCGTTGAACAGCGTCGGCGCCTTGACCTGCTCGACCGGCCAGCCGATCACCGGGAAGATACGCGTGGTGCCTGTGATTTCAAGCATGGCCGCCTCCCGTGCCGCTGGCGACCAGCTCGAAACTGACGCCGCCCCGGTACAGCTGCGTCACGGCGCCGCGTTCGGTCGGCGCCTGCGGCGCGCGGTCGATGAACACGATCCCCCGGCGCTGCAGCTCGCGCACCGCGCCCATCACGTCCGGCGCGCCGAGGCCGACGCGGATCAACTGCTCCTCCCATTGCAGGCCGCCGGCGCCCTCGGGCGGCTCCACCAGTTGCAGATAAAAGCCGCGACATGGGCTTTCGAGCAGCACACCCTTCGGCACCACGCCGAAATATCGCCCTTCCGGCAGCGCGCGGAAGTCCATCAGCTGCTGGTAGAAATCCACCCACTCCGCGCTCCTGCCCTGGCCGATGGCTTGCACCACGCCGAAGAAACGCATTCCCGCCACCGCCTGCGGCCGCGCCGGCACATTCGGGATGGCCTTGAAATCGACGTCGTAGATCGAGAAGTCGGTGTAGCGGTCGACGAAATAGAGGATGGAATCGCCGGCGCCGTGCACCCCGGGGATATTCAACTCCATCGCCCCGGCGCGGGTCTGGATGGCCCAGGCGCCCATGTCGATGGCGTGGCGGTAGGCGGCGTCGGCGTCGCGCACGCGCAGCGCGATGGCGCTGATCACGGTCGCCTGCGGCCCCTCCTCGCCCTGCGGCAGCGCGCGCGGATCGGCGTTGACGATCACGTTCATGCCGCCCTGGCGGTACAGCGTCACCTCGCGCGAGCGGTGGCGGGCCGTCGCGCCAAAGCCCATCTGCTCCAGCAGCGCGCCCAGCGCCAGCGGCTGCGAGGTGGCGTATTCGATGAATTCGATGCCGGCGATACCGAGCGGATTGCTCGGTTCCGGCAGTTGTTCCTTGATGATCATATGCAGGTCTCCCGCGTCTTGGTCAGGCCAGTATAGAAAGCCCCAACGTGCAAAAAAACCCACGAAAACCGGCTATACTGCGCTAATCGCCCCACTTGCGCGATTAGCGCACAAAATATGAAAAAGCCGCAGCTGCTGGACGTGCAGGTCGCCGAGCGTGACCTGATCGATGGCCTGATCACGGGCCTGCACGTCATCACCGCCTTCAACGACGAAACCGCGCGCCTGACCGCCACCGAGCTGGCGGCGAAGGTGGCGATCAGCCGCAGCGCCGCCCGGCGTTATCTGCTGACGCTGGTCCACACCGGCATGGCCGCCACCGACGGCAAGACGTTCTGGCTCACGCCCAAGGTGCTGACGCTGGGCCGCTCCTACCTCGATTCGGCGCGGCTGCCGCGCGCCATCGTGCCGTATCTGCAGAAGCTCACGTCGGAGCTGCAGGAATCGACCAACTATTCGGTGCTGGAGGGGGACGACGTGGTGTATGTCAGCCGCGTGAACGCGCCGCGCCAGCTCACCACCGGCTTCGAGCCGGGCACGCGGCTGCCCGCCTACGCTTCCACCGCCGGCCGCGTGCTGCTGTCGGCCATGCCGGACGACGCGCTGCACGCCTATCTGGCGCGGGTGGAGCTGATCGCCTACACGCACCTGACGGTGACGGACAAGCGCCAGCTGTTCGACGAGCTGGTGGCGATCCGCGAGAGCGGCTTCGCCGTCACCGAGAACCAGTACGAGATCGGTTTTCGCGGCATCTCTGTGCCGGTCAAGAGCCGGCGCGGAAATCTGATCGGCGCGCTGAGCGTGTCGATGATGACGGCCAGTTCGTCGAGGGCGGAGGCGAGCGCGCGCTGCGTGCCGGCGCTGCAGGCGACCGCCAACACGCTGATGCTGTGGGTTTGACGATAGTCGCGGGGCTGGCGAGCGGATGCGACCCGCCGTCAAGCCACCCGCGCCAGG
>DATMSN010000362.1:0-3253 GCA_035565375.1 Duganella sp.
GCTGGCTGGGCGGCGTCTGCGGCGGCCTCGGCCGCGTTTCCGGCATCGAGCCGTGGATCTGGCGCCTGCTGTTCGTGATGTTCGTGCTGACCTTTGGTTTCGGCCTGGCGATCTACATTCTGTTATGGATTTTCGTTCCAGACGAAGAACTGATTGGAAAATAAAAAATGAGTAAACAATTTGACGTAGTAGTCATCGGCGCCGGTCCCGGCGGTTATATCGCCGCCATCCGCGCCGCACAGCTGGGTTTCTCCGTCGCTTGCGTCGACGCATGGGAAAATGAAAAAGGCGGTCCCGCGCCAGGCGGCACCTGCACCAACGTCGGTTGCATCCCGTCGAAAGCGCTGCTGCAATCGTCCGAGCACTTCGAGCACGCCGGCCACGCGTTCAAGGACCACGGCATCGATGTCGCCGGCCTGTCGCTGAACCTGCCGCAAATGCTCAAGCGCAAGGACACCGTCGTCAAGCAGAACAACGACGGCATCCTGTTCCTGTTCAAGAAAAACAAGGTCACCTTCTTCCACGGCCGCGCTTCGTTCGCCGGCGCCGCCACCGCTGAAGGCTACCCGCTGACGATCTCGGCACCTGCCAACGAGACCATCAACGCCAAGCAAGTCATCATCGCCACCGGTTCCAACGCGCGCGAACTGCCGGGCGCGCCGTTCGACGAGCAACTGATCCTGTCGAACACCGGCGCGCTGGCGATCCAGGGCGTTCCAGCCAAGCTGGGCGTCATCGGCGCCGGCGTGATCGGCCTGGAAATGGGCTCCGTATGGCGCCGCCTGGGTTCGGAAGTGACCGTGCTCGAAGGCCTGCCGGTGTTCCTGGGCGCGGTCGACGAGCAGATCGCCAAGGAAGCGGGCAAGCTGTTCGCCAAGCAGGGCCTGTCGATCAACCTGGGTTGCAAGATCGGCACCATCACCAAGGGCGACAACAACGTCACCGTGGCGTATGAGAACGCCAAGGGCGAAGCGCAGACCGCCGTGTTCGACAAGCTGATCATCTCGATCGGCCGCACCCCGAACACCAACGGCCTGGGCGCCGACAAGGTCGGCCTGTCGCTCGACGAGCGCGGTTTCGTGGCCGTCGACGACGATTGCAAAACCAACCTGCCGGGCGTGTGGGCGGTCGGTGACGTCGTGCGCGGCCCGATGCTGGCGCACAAGGCGGAAGAAGAGGGCGTTGCCGTTGCCGAGCGCATCGCCGGCCAGCACGGCCACACCAACTTCAACACCATTCCTTGGGTTATCTACACCTCGCCGGAAATCGCGTGGGTCGGCCAGACCGAGCAGCAGTTGAAGGCCGCTGGCGTCGCTTACAAGGCTGGCACCTTCCCGTTCCTGGCCAACGGCCGCGCACGCGCGCTGGGCGACACTTCGGGCATGGTCAAGTTCCTGGCCGATGCGACCACCGACGAAATCCTCGGCGTGCACATCATCGGACCGATGGCGTCGGAGCTGATCTCGGAAGCGGTCGTGGCGATGGAGTTCAAGGCCTCGGCCGAAGACATCGCGCGCATCTGCCACGCGCACCCGTCGCTGTCGGAAGCCACGAAAGAAGCGGCGCTGGCAATCGACAAGCGTACGCTCAACTTCTAAGACGGTCGCTTCAAACCGCGCGCGGCTTCGTTGCAGCTCCTCGCCGTACAGGCGTACTGCCTTCGTCGCCGCGCCTCGCCGCACACGGTTTGAAGCAACCTTCGAGTCCTACAGGCGGACTGCGGGCGGACTGCGGTCCGCCCGTTTTTGTTTGCGCCGCCCACATAGAATCGAACACATGAACGTCGAAGAGTTTTATCAGCAAGCGCTGGAACAGCGCAATTTCAAGGCCGACGCGGCCCAGCGCCGCGCCGTCGATCGTCTGCAGCAATGCTACGACGAATGGGTCGCGTACAAGGGCCAGCGCTCGAGCACGTTCAAGCGCCTGATCAACCGTCCCGACGTGCCCAAGGGCGTCTACATGTGGGGCGGGGTGGGGCGCGGCAAGTCGTTCCTGATGGACAGCTTCTATTCGGTGGTGCCGCTGGTGCGCAAGACGCGCCTGCACTTCCACGAGTTCATGCGCGGCGTGCACCGCCAATTGGACGAGCTGACCGGCGTCGCCAATCCGCTCGACGAGGTGGCCAAGCGCATCGCCAAGAAATACCGTCTGATCTGCTTCGACGAGTTCCACATTTCCGACGTGGCCGACGCCATGATCATGTACAACCTGTTGAAGGCGCTGTTCGACAACGGCGTGTCCTTCATCATGACGTCGAACTACGATCCGAAACTGCTGTACCCGGACGGCCTGCACCGCGACCGCATCCTGCCGACCATCGAACTGTTGTACGAGAAGCTCGACGTGATGAACATCGACGCCGGCATCGACTATCGCGGCCGCGCGCTCGAGCAGGTCGATTCCTACTACACGCCGATCAACGCCGAGACCGACAAGGCGCTGCGCGACGCTTATGCCAGCATCGCCGAGACCGCCGACGAGGACCCGGTGGTGCGCATCGAGGCGCGCGAGATCCGCGCCTTGCGCCGCGCCGGCTCGATCATCTGGTTCGACTTCCATACCTTGTGCGGCGGGCCGCGCTCGCAGAACGATTATCTGGAAATCGCCAGCCGCTTCCATACCGTGATATTGTCCGGGATTCCGATGATGTCGGCGTCGATGTCGTCGGAGGCGCGCCGCTTCACGTGGCTGATCGATGTATTCTACGACCAGGGCGTGAAGTTGCTGATGTCGGCCGAGGTCGAGCCGGAGGAGCTGTACACGACCGGCACCTTGGCCAATGAATTTCACCGCACCGTGTCGCGCATTGTCGAGATGCAGTCGCGCGAGTACATGGATAAAGAACAGCGCGCCGCAGCCGGTTCGCTGGCGTGATGTAACAGGAAAGCATATGAGAGCAAGTTTGAAACCGTTGAACGGGATGATCGCCGTGGCCATGGCCGTGGTGTTGGCCGCGCCGGCCGTGGCGCAGGAAGCGACGTCCATGGCGCCGTCGTCGCACTCGGTCGCCGAGGCCGACGCCACCCTGGCCCGGGTGGCGAAGGAGCGTGAAACCGTCAATGCCGAGTACGCCGCTAGCGAAGCGGTGTGCTATGACAAGTTCTTCGTCAATAACTGCCTCGACAAGGCCAAGGAAAAACGCCGCGTCGAGCTGGCCAACCTGCGCGCGCTGGAAGTGGAGGCCGAGCATTTCAAACGCGCCGATTCGGTGGCGCGCCGCGACGCCGACCTGGCCGAGCGCGCGCGCAAGGAC
>DATMSN010000363.1:0-2590 GCA_035565375.1 Duganella sp.
GGTTGCCGCGCGCGCGTTCGCCCGCCGCCGTCTTCGCCGCGTCGGCCTTGCGGCCCTTGTAGCCATCCACCGAGCCCGGCAGCACGCCCTTGCTCTGCAACGCCAGGTTCAGCGCGTCGAGCATCGGTCCCAGTTCAATGAACATGCCTGGTTTGATGAGCGGTTGCAACAGCGCAGCGGACTCGGGCTCGGCATCGAATTGCGTCCACGCCTGCTGCAAGGCCACCAGGAACACTTCCGGCCGAAACGGGTTCTGGCTCACGCGCAGGATATCGCGCTCCAGCAGAAACGCCAGCCGCACGTTGAGGGTCTGCAACGCGTCCGAATGCAGCGATTCGAACGGTTTGCCGATCCCGCCGAGCGCCACCCTGGTATCCATTTCCTCGAAAGGCACCAGCGACAGCGGCTGGTCCGCGCCGCCCCGCCCGCGCTTGTCCGGGGCGGCCAGCGCCAGCGCGGCGATCTCGCGGCGCAGCGCTTTTTCCAGGGTTTCCGTTGCCAGGTGTAAAAACGCGAATTGGCGGTTGCGCAGCAGATTGCCGGCGCGCAGCCGTTGCTGGATGGCGCGGGTGTCGCCGTCGCTGGCATCGATCAGCGCGCCGGCCAGCTTGGTGGCCAGCTCCAGATATTGGTCGCCGGCGTGCCTGACGGCGATGCCGATCAAGTCCTCCAGCAAGCCATGCCGCGGCGAGACCGGCTGTTTCGGCGCTGCGGGAGTTGTTGAAGTGTCAGCCATGGCGTCGGCCTGCTCGGTTATCGGTCCGTAGACCCCATTCTGGCACAGTATTTCCATATGGCAATACCAACAAGGAAAGAAACCCTGTTTTTTTGCGGTCTTTTCCAGCTGTGTAGCACTTTCCTTGTTCCAACCGCAGCTTTGACGAGGCGCAAAGAACAAGCTTGGGCTTTGCTTAACATCATCATCTGACCCGGCGTTCCCGGCCCGGCTCCTCCACTTGCGCGCCCCACAAGGATACCCATGAAATTCCTGCATAATCTGGAAACCTCCAGCAAACTGCTGGTGGCCTTCACCACCGTGCTGGCGCTGACCGTGCTGCTGGGCCTCAGTTCGCTCTCGCGCATGGGGGACGTCAACCGCGCATCGACCCAATTGTCGGGAACCTGGCTGCCCCAGACCATCGCCGTGCTGTCGCTCAAGAACGATTTGCAGGAATTGCGCAAGCTCGAGCACGTCGTCATCAGCGACAAGGGCAGCATCGACGGTTCCGAGCAAAAACTGAGTCTCGCACTATCCGCGTTCCGTGACAATGCCGACAGGCTCGGCAGGACGGTCAACGACGCAAACGTCAAGGCCCAGGCGACCGATTTACAACGGCTGGCCGCCGCCTACCTGGCCGAGCACGGCAAAATGATGGCACTGGCCAACGAAGGCAAAAAGGACGAGGCGGTCGCGCTGCTCAAGGGATCGTCGCTGCCGTTGTTGGACGCCGCCAACGGCCAGCTCGATAAATTACTTTCCAGCAACATGGAAGGCAGCCAGCAGGCGGCCCGCGACGCCGACCGGGTGTACAACGTGGCGCGCCTCGTCACGCTGGGCCTGCTCGGCGTGGCGATCAGCCTCGGCGTGTTGCTGGCGCTGTGGCTGGCGCGTTCGATCTCGGCGCCGTTGCAGCAGGTGATGCTGGTGGCGCGGCGCATCGCCGATGGCGACCTGAGCACCCGCATCGAGGCCGGCCCGGACAACGAGACCGGCAAACTGCTGCAGGCGATGCAACACATGAACGACAGCCTGCTGACGATGATCTCCCAGGTGCAAGGCGGCGCGCGCGCGATCGGCGAGGCCTCGGCCGAAATCGCCGAGGGCAACCAGGACCTGTCGACCCGCACCGAACAACAGGCCGCCTCGCTGGAGGAGACCGCGTCGTCGATGGAGCAGCTGACGGCCACCGTCAAGCAAAACGCCGAGCACGCGGTGCAGGCCAACAAGCTGGCCGTGTCGGCGTCGGCGGTCGCGGTGCGCGGCGGCAACGACGTCGAGCAGGTGGTCGGCACGATGGCGTCGATCAACGACAGCTCGACAAAAATCGCGGAAATCATCGGCGTGATCGACGGCATCGCGTTCCAGACCAACATCCTGGCCCTGAACGCGGCGGTGGAGGCGGCGCGCGCCGGCGAGCAGGGACGCGGCTTCGCCGTGGTGGCGACCGAGGTGCGCAACCTGGCGCAGCGCTCGGCGGCGGCGGCCAAGGAGATCAAGGACCTGATCGGCGACTCGGTCGACAAGGTCGAAGCGGGCAACCGCCTGGTCGAACAGGCCGGATCGACGATGCACGAGGTGGTCGCCAGCGTCAAGCGCGTCACCGACATCATGGCCGAGATCATGTCGGCCAGCCAGGAGCAATCGAACGGCATCGAGCAAATCAACACCGCCGTCACCCAGATGGACGACGTGACGCAGCAGAACGCCGCGCTGGTCGAGGAGGCGGCGGCCGCCGCGCAGGCCATGCAGGACCAGGTCAACAGCCTCAATGAGGTGGTCGGCATCTTCCGCGTCGAGGCGAAGGCCGGCGCGCCGCGCCAGCCCATGAAGACGCTGGCCAAGCCGGCGCCGGTGCAGCGGCTGGCGCAC
>DATMSN010000364.1:0-3049 GCA_035565375.1 Duganella sp.
GCCCGGCGCCATCGCCAACCGCGCCGCCGTCACCCGCATGCTCGATACGGCGTGCGCCTGGTACGCCGCGCACGAGCCAGCGAGCCCGGTACCGCTGCTGCTGCGACGGGCGCGCAAGCTGGTCGACATGAGTTTCATCGAATTGCTGCAAGACCTGGCGCCGGACGGCTTGGGCCAACTGGCCCAGGTCAGCGGCGTCAGGGACGAAGGCTAGGGCGCTGGCCCACCGGTTCGGCGTTCCCGGACATATCCACACACATCAACGGAGGTTAGTCGTGGCAAAAGAAAGCAGTCAGAAATTTATCGCTCGTAACCGCGCGCCGCGCGTGCAGATCGAGTACGACGTCGAAATCTACGGCGCCGAAAAAACCGTGCAGCTGCCGTTCGTCATGGGCGTGTTTTCCGACCTGTCGGGCAAGCCGGTCGAGCCGCTGCCGCCGGTCGCCGAGCGCAAGTTCCTCGAGATCGACGTCGACAACTTCGACGAGCGCCTGAAGTCGATGAAGCCGCGGGTGGCGCTGGACGTGCCCAACACGCTGACCGAGCAGGGCCGGCTGGCGGTCGACATCACCTTCGAGAGCATGGACGACTTCACGCCCGGCGCCATCGCCCGCAAGGTCGAGCCGCTGCGCAAGCTGCTCGAGGCGCGCAGCGAGCTGTCCAACCTGCTGACCTACATGGACGGCAAGACCGGCGCCGAGCAACTGATCGCCAGGCTGCTCGACGATCCGGCGCTGATGCGGGCGCTGGGCAGCGCGCCGAAGCCGGCCGCGGAATAAACCACCACCACCATCGAGGATACAAGCATGTCCACCACCACCACCACCCCGGAACCGGGCCGGCCGGGCGCCGACGCCGGCGTCGCCACCAGCGATTTCGCCAACCTGCTGCAACAGCAATTCAAGCCCAAGACCGACAAGGCGCGCGACGCCGTCGAAAACGCCGTGCGCACGCTGGCCGAGCAGGCGCTGCAAGGGGCCACGCTGGTCGCCGGCGACGTGCTGGGCACCGTCGAGGGCCTGATCGCCGAGCTCGACAAGAAGCTGTCCGAGCAGATCAACCACATCCTGCACCACGAGCAATTCCAGGCCGTCGAAAGCGCCTGGCGCGGCCTGCACTACCTGGTCAACAACACCGAGACCGATGAGTCGCTGAAGATCCGCGTGATGAACATTTCCAAGAGCGACATGTACAAGACGCTGCGCAAGTTCAAGGGCGTGACCTGGGACCAGAGCCCGATCTTCAAGAAACTGTACGAAGAGGAATACGGCCAGTTCGGCGGCGAGCCGTACGGCGCCTTCGTCGCCGACTACTACTTCAACAACAGCGCGCCGGACGTCGAGTTGCTGACCCAGATGGCCGAGGTCAGCGCCGCCGCCCACGCGCCGCTGATCGCGGCCGCCGATCCGAGCGTGATGCTGATGGACTCCTGGCAGGAGCTGGCCAACCCGCGCGACCTGACCAAGATCTTCCAGACGCCGGAGCACGCCGCATGGCGCTCGTTCCGCGCCTCCGAGGACGCGCGCTATGTCGGCCTGGCGATGCCGCGCTTCCTGTCGCGCGCGCCGTATGGCGCCAAGACCAACCCGGTCGAGGAGTTCGATTTCGAGGAGAGCACCAGCGCCCCCGGCAGCGCCGATTTCACCTGGTCCAACGCGGCCTACGCGATGGCGGTCAACATCAACCGCTCGTTCAAGCACTACGGCTGGTGCTCGCAGATCCGCGGCATCGAGTCCGGCGGCGCGGTCGAGAACCTGCCGGTGCACACCTTCCCGACCGACGACGGCGGCGTCGACATGACCTGCCCGACCGAGATCGCCATCAGCGACCGCCGCGAGGCCGAGCTGGCCAAGAACGGCTTCATGCCGCTGGTGCACAAGAAGAACAGCGACTTCGCCGCCTTCATCGGCGCGCAGTCGATGCACAAGCCGGCCGAGTACGACGATCCGGACGCCACCGCCAACGCCAACCTGGGCGCGCGCCTGCCTTACCTGTTCGCCACCTGCCGCTTCGCGCACTATCTGAAGTGCATCGTGCGCGACAAGCTCGGCTCGTTCAAGGAGCGCAGCGACATGCAGGTCTGGCTCAACAACTGGATCGGCAAGTACGTCGAGCACAACCCGGCCACCGCCACCGAGGCCGACAAGGCGCGCAAGCCGCTGGCCGGCGCCGAGGTCGTCGTCGAGGAAGTCGAAGGCAATCCGGGCTACTACAGCTCGAAGTTCTTCCTGCGTCCGCACTACCAGCTCGAGGGCCTGACGGTGTCCCTGCGGCTGGTGTCGAAACTGCCTTCGGCCAAGGCATAAACGGGGGACTCCCCCTTCATTTCTGTTTTTCCCTCTTTATAAAGGTACATCATGATCCTGCTGAAATTCTCCACCGAAATCAAAGGCACCTCCACCGTGACCGGCCACAAGGACTGGATCACCATCGACTCGCTGCAGCTGGGCGTGGGCCGCGCGATCTCGGTCAGCGGCGGCGGCAGCGACCGCGACACCAGCAATCCATCGTTCTCGGAAATCTCGCTGTCGAAGTCCACCGACATCGCCTCGGCCGACCTGTTCATGCAGGCCGTGTGCGGCAAGAGCCTGGGCAAGGCCGAGATCCATTTCATCCAGACCGGCGGCTCGGACAAGAAGGAACAAGTGTTCCTGACCCTCGAGCTGGACAGCCCGATCATCAGCTCCTACTCGGCCAGCAGCGGCGGCGAACGTCCGAGCGAGACCTTCTCGATCAACTTCACCAAGATCAGCTACAAGTACGATTCGTTCACCGGCGAAAAAGTGGTCACCGGCACGGCCAAGAAGTGGGACCTGGAAACCAACGCGACCTACTAAGCGGCATGGGCCACCGGGAGCGCCAGCATGGCTGAACTGACGAGCAGGGACCGGCTGCAGCCGTCGCTGCTGGACCGCTTGAGCGACGACGACAGCCAAGCGCGGCTGGAGTCGCGCGAGCAGCGCGTGCTGTCGATGCGCGGCCTGCGCAAGGCCGTGTTGCGCGACCTCGGCTGGCTGCTCAATACCACCGGCCTGGGCGCGCTGCAGCC
>DATMSN010000365.1:0-2427 GCA_035565375.1 Duganella sp.
GCGCTCGAGCGCGACGCCGTCAAGCGCATCATCCTGACCCGGCCGGCCGTCGAGGCCGGCGAGCGGCTGGGCTTCCTGCCGGGCGACCTGGCGCAAAAGGTCGATCCCTACCTGCGCCCGCTGTACGACGCGCTGTACGACCTGCTGGGCTTCGACCGCACGCAGAAAATGTTCGAGAAGCAAGTCATCGAGATCGCCCCGCTGGCCTATATGCGCGGGCGCACCCTGAACCACGCGTTCGTGATCCTCGACGAGGCGCAAAACACCACCGTCGAGCAGATGAAGATGTTCCTGACGCGCATCGGTTTCGGCAGCAAGGCCGTGATCACCGGCGACGTCACGCAGGTGGACTTGCACAAGAGCCAGAAAAGCGGCCTGGTCGACGCCGTCCAGGTGCTCAAGGACGTGCGCGGCATCGCCTTCAGCCACTTCAACAGCGAGGACGTGGTGCGCCATCCGCTGGTCGCGCGCATCGTCGACGCCTACGAGACGGCGCACAACCACGAAGCCGAGATCGCCCCGTTACTCAAAGCCACCGCCCTGAAAAATGTCCGTAAAAAATAAATTGACCTTGTCGGTGCAGTATCCCGACGCCCGCCTGAAAGACATCGTCACCCGTGCGGCCATCCGCAAGTGGATCCAGGCCGCGCTGTTCGCGCCGGCCGAGCTGACGATACGCTTCGTCGACGCCGACGAGGGCCGCGCGCTCAACCGCCAATACCGGGGCAAGGACTACGCCACCAACGTGCTGACGTTCGCCTACAACGAGGGCGAGGAGGAACTGCCGGACGACGCGCCGACCCGCGCCGACATCATCCTGTGCACCGACGTGCTGCAGAGGGAAGCGGCAGAGCAAAACAAGTCGGTGGAAGAACACACGGCCCACCTGGTCGTGCACGGCGTGCTGCACGCGCAGGGCTACGACCACGAGGACGACGAAGAGGCGGCCGAGATGGAGGGCATCGAAACCGAGCTGCTGGCCGCGCTCGGTTACGCCGATCCCTACTTGGCCACGTAGGGCGGATTAGCGCAGCGTAATCGGCCATGCATGCGCCGCCGGCGGCTCAAAGATGGCCGATTACGGCGTTCCGCCTCTCAAGGCCTACCGGAAGGTAGGCCGCCCCTTCGATGGGCCCCCGGGTTCCCACAAGCACGCTCCCGCCCCCATCGTCGGTTAACACGCATGGTTTTTTGACAAAAACGGCCCTGCCCGACCTTTTGGTGTATCCTATACCCCTTCGTAACAACGGCTCACGCCTACTATGCAAGAGCACTCTAGTGGCGTCAAAACTGACGCCAAACCCCATCGGTCACTGTTTGAACGCCTGACCGCGCTGATTTCCCCCGAGCCAGAGAACCGAGCGGAACTGCTCGAAGTCCTGCACGACGCCCACGAACGCAACCTGATCGACGCCGACGCCTTGTCGATGATCGAAGGCGTGTTCCAGGTCTCCGACCTGTCGGCGCGCGACATCATGATCCCGCGCTCGCAGATGGACGTCATCGACATCTCCAAGCCGATCGAAGAATGGATGCCGCAGGTGCTGGCCACGGCCCACTCGCGCTTCCCCGCCATCGAGGGCGAGCGCGACAAGGTGATCGGCATCCTGCTGGCCAAGGACCTGCTGCGCTACTACGCCGAGGAATCGTTCGACGTGCGCGACATGCTGCGCCCGGCCATCTTCATCCCCGAGTCCAAGCGCCTGAACGTGCTGCTGCGCGATTTCCGCGCCAACCACAACCACATGGCCATCGTGGTCGACGAGTACAGCGGCGTGGCCGGCCTGATCACCATCGAGGACGTGCTCGAACAGATCGTCGGCGACATCGAGGACGAATACGACTTCGACGAGGAGGAGGACAACATCCTCTCGATCAAAGAGGGCGTGCACGGGCCGCGCTGGCGCATCAAGGCGCTGACCGAGATCGAGCAGTTCAACGAGGAACTCGACACCGCGCTGCCCGACGACGACGTCGACACCATCGGCGGCCTGGTCGCCAAGCACCTGGCGCGCATGCCCCACAAGGGCGACATCTTCGACTACCAGGGCATGCGCTTTGAAGTCTTGCGCGCCGACGCCCGTCAAATCCACGTGCTGCTGGTGGAAAAACTGCCGGCCGCCCCCGACGCCGGCGACGCGCAATAATGCGCTTTCGCCGCGCCAATCCGAACGACCCGCCAAAGCCGCAACGCAGCACCAAGGGACGGATGGCCATCACCATGCTGGCCGGCGCGATGTGCGTGTTCGCCTTCGCGCCGTTCGGCTGGTGGCCGCTGGAGATCCTCGGCCTGGCGACCCTCTTCTACCAGGTGCTGCGCAGCGCCGACGTCAAAAGCGCGGGGCTGATCGGCTGGGCCTTCGGCTTCGGCTGGACCGCCGCCGGCACCCACTGGCTGTACGTGTCGCTGCACGACTTCGGCGCCAT
>DATMSN010000366.1:0-2039 GCA_035565375.1 Duganella sp.
GGTGGCGGTGGGGCGCGGGCGCAACGCCGCGCAGATGGCCGTGGCGCAGGTCGAAACGCTGCGCAAGATGCTGCTGGCGATGGCCTCCGACATGCGCGTGGTGCTGGTGCGGCTGGCCTCGTGCGTGACGACCTTGCGCTATTTCGCCGACATCAAGCTGTTCAACGACATGACGTGCGCCTACGGGCGCGAGACGCTCGACCTGTACGCGCCGCTGGCCAACCGGCTGGGGATCTGGCAACTGAAGTGGGAGCTGGAGGATTTGTCGTTCCGCTTCATCGAGCCGGAGGCGTACAAGCGCATCGCCAAGATGCTCGAGGAAAAGCGCATGATGCGCGAGGGCTTCGTCACCAACGCCATCGCGCGGCTGCAGTCGGAGATGGCGGCCGCCGGCATCCAGGCCGAGGTGTTCGGCCGGCCCAAGCACATCTACTCGATCTGGAGCAAGATGAAGGGCAAGGAGCTCGACTTCACCGACCTGTACGACGTGCGCGCGTTCCGCGTCATCGTCGCCGACGTCAAGACCTGTTACACGGTGCTCGGCGTGGTGCACAACATCTGGACCCCGATCCCCAAGGAATTCGACGATTACATCTCGCGGCCGAAGCCGAACGGCTACCAGTCGCTGCACACGGTGGTCACGGCCGAGGACGGCCGGCCGCTGGAGGTGCAGATCCGCACCCAGGAGATGCACAGCTTCGCCGAGTACGGCGTGGCGGCGCACTGGCGCTACAAGGAGGAGGGCGGCTCGAACTTCGCCGGCCAGAAGTACGACGAGAAGATCGCCTGGCTGCGCCAGCTGCTGGCGTGGAAGACCGACGTCGCCGACGCCGTCGTCGGGCAGGAGGAGCAGCAGCGCGAATGGGTGGAAAAGCTCAAGTCGGCCGCGCTGGACGACCGCATCTTCGTGCTCACGCCGCAGGCGCGGGTGCTGGAGCTGCCGGTCGGCGCCACGCCGGTCGACTTCGCCTATCACCTGCATAGCGACGTCGGCCACCGCTGCCGTGGTGCGCGCGTCGACGGTGTCATGGTGCCGCTCAACACGCCGCTGAAGAACGGCCAGACCTGCGAGATCATCACCGCCAAGGGCGCGCCGGGCACGGCCGGCCCGTCGCGCGACTGGCTCAGCGACGAGTACACGGTGGCCACGCGCACGCGCTCGAAGATCCGCGCCTGGTTCCACGCCATCGACATGCAGGAAACGTTGTCGCACGGGCGGGCGATGGTGGAGAAATCGTTGCAGCGCGAAGGCAAGACGGCGGTCAACCTGGAGGCGCTGGCCAACAAGCTCGGCTTCGCCAAGGTCGACGACCTGTTCCTGTCGGTGGGCAAGGACGAGTTCAGCCTGCGCCACGTCGAGCAGGCGCTGCACGACAGCGGCGAGCCGGTCGCGCCGGAGGACGCGGTCGTGCTGGGCAAGAGCAAGGCCTCGAGCGTGGACCAGGGCGCCAAGTCGGGGGTGCTGGTGGTGGGCACGGACGGCCTGATGACGCAGCTGGCCAAGTGCTGCAAGCCGGCGCCGCCGGACGGCATCGTCGGCTTCGTCACGCGCGGCAAGGGGGTCTCGATCCACCGCGCCACGTGCAAGAACTTCGCCGAGATGCGGGCCAAGGCGCCGGAGCGGGTGATCGTCACCGAATGGGGGCGGGCGGTGTCGGACACGGTGTACCCGGTCGACATCTTCATTTTGGCGGGCGACCGGCAGGGGCTGTTGCGCGACATCTCCGAGATCTTCTCGCGCGAAAAGATCAACGTCATCGGCGTCAACACGCAAAGCGCCAAGGGCTACGCGCGCATGACCTTCACGGCCGAAATCGGCGCCACCGCGCAACTGCAAAAGGCGCTCAACGCCATCGCCGAGGTCAGCGGCGTGCAGGAAGCCCGCCGCGCCTGAAGCCAACTCCGGGGTCAGGTCCTGACCCTTCCCCTCAAAATTTGCTTGTAAACAGGTTGGGAACCTGTTAACTTTCAATCCCAAAAACGGTGCATGCATGGCTGTGTTAGCCCTTTCATTCGTAGCGACCAAACTGCGAACGGAA
>DATMSN010000367.1:0-1728 GCA_035565375.1 Duganella sp.
GGCGCGCCGCAACACCATCGTCGCGCCGGTGTCGGGTTATGTCGCCAAGCGCGGCGTGCAGGTCGGCGCGCGCGCCACGCCGGGCACCACGTTGATGTCGATCGTGCCGCTCGACCAGTTGTGGGTGGACGCCAATTTCAAGGAATCGGAGTTGCGCGACATCCGCGTCGGCCAGCCGGCGACGGTGGAGGCGGATATGTATGGCGGCAAGGTCGCGTTCCACGGCAAGGTGGTGGGATTATCGGCCGGCACGGGCAGCGCGTTCTCGCTGCTGCCGGCGCAAAACGCCAGCGGCAACTGGATCAAGGTGGTGCAGCGGCTGCCGGTGCGGATCGCGCTGGACGCCAGGGAGCTGCGCGAGCATCCGCTGCGGATCGGCTTGTCGACGACGGTCAAGGTCGACATCAGCAAGACCGACGGCCCGGTGCTGGGCGCGGCGATGCCGCGGGCGCCGGTGTACAGCACGCGGACGCTGGCGCAGCCGCTGGGACAGGCGGTGGCGGCGGCCGATGGCATCATTGCGCGCAATCTGCAGCGGTGACACGTCCTTAACCCGCACCGCCACGCGGGGGCCGGCCCACCGGGCCGGCGGGGCGAAGCCCCTCTCCGGCCCTTGGGTACGACCCCTATGCCGTGACGCATGCTTTGCCGCAAACGGCCAGCGGGTTTAAAACGCTACCCCAATTCCGCATCCAACTGCCGGATCGCCGCCTGCGCCTGCGTGATCACGCGGTCGGCGATGCGCTGGCGCATGCCGGGCACGCGCGCGGCCGCTTCCGCCTCCAACAACAACGGCGTCAACAACTGCAGCGCCGAATCGTGGAAGCCCTGCGCCACCAGCTGCAACTGGTCGTTGAACGATTGCTCGGCCGCCTGCAACTGCTTGCGCAGCTCCTGCTCGAACGCGGCGCGCTTGTCGCGAATTTCGGTGCGCTTGCGCTTGCCGCCGTCGGTGAACCATTTGAACGCCCCCGCCAACAACACCGCGCCGCCGACGAACGGCGCCGCCGGCGCCACCACCGGCAACACGATCGCCGCGCCGATCAGATACGCGGCCGTGCCGGTGCCGGCCGCCACCACCGCCCCGCTCATCAGCGTGACGTTGGCCGCCGTGTCGACGCTGTTGACCAGCCGCGTGCCGATGCGCAGGCGCGGCATCAGCCTGGCCAGCGTCGAATGGTGCTGCCGCTGGAACACCGACGACTGGTTGAGCCGCATGGCCGACTGGAACAGCCGCAAATCCTCCTGCAGCAAATGCAAGGCCTGCTCCTTGCGGCGCACGATGCGGTCCAGGCGCCGCTCCATCTCCTGCCCGAACTGCTGGCGGCCGATGCTGGCCCAGACCTCCTCCTCTTTCCATTGATCGGTGTTGAGCCGTTCGCCGATGGCCAGCTCGATGGCGTTGCCGGCGTCGTGCACGGCGTCGTCGATCTCCTCGGCCAGCAGGCGGCGCTCGTGGGCGATGCGCTGGTCCACCAAGGTCAGGCGTTGCAGCACCTGGTTTTTCAGGTCGTTGGCCGCGCTCACCAGGGTGGCGGCCGTGGCCTCGCCCATCGACAGCAGGCGCGCCTGGTCCAGGTAGGCGCTGATGTCCTGCGCGATCGCCGCCGTGGTGCCCACCACCAGTTGCTTCAACTGGCCGTGGTCGATCCCGCCGGACTGGAAGTTGCGCGCGTGCTCGATCAATTCCGGCTGGCCGGCGTTGCGGCCGAACTCGGCGACGGCGTC
>DATMSN010000368.1:0-1697 GCA_035565375.1 Duganella sp.
CTCGACGACCAGGCGCTGGCGGCGCTGGCGGCTTCCTCCTCCAGCATCAATTGTGAGTGCCCGCGCCATCTGGCGGATATACTGACGATGCTGGCGAGTTTCGAGCGCTACAGCCTCCAATGCCAAAACCGCAACGCCGCCGACGCGGCGCTACACGAAGACCTTGCCCGCAGCGCCGGACACGCGCGCGTGATGATGGAGCAGGCGCTGGAACGGCTGGCATACGCCGAAGGCCTGCCGCTGCCCGACCGCTACTGACGGATCGAACCCGCCATCGTACTTTTTTATTTGAATTTCTGATTGGACTACCGCATGACCACCGAGCAGCCTCCGGCATATCGCCCCGCCACCACCACCGCCTCCGAGCGCATCCGCGCGCGCCTGGTCGCCAGCAACACGCGCTTTCACGCCAACGACAACATCGCCGCCTACATCGAGCCGGGCGAGCTGGATCAGTTGCTGGACGAGGTCAGCGGCCATATGCAGAAGGTGCTGGAAAGCCTGGTCATCGACACCGTCAGCGACCACAACACGCAAGATACGGCGCGCCGCGTCGCCAAGATGTACATGACCGAGGTGTTCGGCGGCCGCTACGTCGACATGCCGCCGGTGACCGAGTTCCCCAACGCCGCCAACCTGAACGAGTTGATGATCATCGGCCCGATCACGGTGCGCAGCGCCTGCTCGCACCATCTGTGCCCGGTGATCGGCAAGGTCTGGATCGGCGTCATGCCGAACCAGCACTCGAACCTGATCGGCCTGTCCAAGTATGCGCGCCTGGCCAGCTGGATCATGAGCCGGCCGCAGATCCAGGAAGAGGCGGTGGTGCAGCTGGCCGATCTGCTGCAAGAGAAAATGCAGCCGGACGGCTTGGCCGTTATCATGGAGGCGGACCACTTTTGCATGCAGTGGCGCGGCGTCAAGGATATGGACGCGCGCATGATCAACAGCGTCATGCACGGCTCCTTCCTCAAGGACCCGGCGCTGCGGCGCGAGTTCCTGTCCCTGATTAAACGCTGATATCACTGGAGAATACGAATGCTCGTCCGACTCTTGTACGCCAGCCGCGCGGCCGTTGACACCCACACGGGCGCGGTCACCGCCATCATGCAGCAATCGCACGCCTACAACCCCAAGCACGGCATCACCGGCGTGCTATGCCACAGCGACCGCTCGTACCTCCAAGTGATCGAGGGCGGGCGCGACCAGGTCAACCGCCTGTACGGAAAAATCCTGCGCGACACGCGCCACACCGACGTGGTGCTGCTGCACTACGAGGAGATCTGCGAACGCCGGTATTCCAGCTGGACCATGGGGCAGACCAATTTGAACAAGCTCAATCCGGGCACGCTGCTGCGCTACTCCGCCACGGCGGAGTTCGACCCGCATTCGCTGTCGGGCAAAAGCTCGCTGGCGTTGATCGACGAGCTGATGGCGGCGGCGGCGGTGCTGGGCCGCGCCTGAGGCGAATTGCGGAGACACGTAGGGCGGATTAGCGCAGCGTAGTATCGGCCATGCTCCGTCGGCGGCGCGTGCATGGCCGATTACGCGGTTCCCGCTAATCCGCCCTTGTATCTTGAACGAGTTAGTGGTTAGCTACCATTAACTGAGGTGAGGGACATCCTGGATCCGCCCTGAAGGCTCGACCTTGTCACGTAGATTAGGCCCTTCACCTCTCTTTCCACACCAATTATTGA
>DATMSN010000369.1:0-1759 GCA_035565375.1 Duganella sp.
AAAAAAGCCCGACGTCTTCACGTCGGGCTGGGAAGCCCTTTTGCTGTCACACATCAAGGCACCCGCTCAGGGAGGAAAAGCGGGGAGCGGTAAACCGCCCGCTTTTGAATTTAACAAAGGCGAAACAAAGTTTCAAGCGGCTCGGGCCAGATTCTTTGACAATTCCATGCAAAAAAAGAGAACCTTCGGTTTACGTACCCGGACGGTTGTCGGACAACACTTCCGCAGCCGCCCAGCGCACCGATGGAGGCTTCAGGCACAATTTTCCGCCTATGACGCCATCCTCCTTTGCCATGTACCCCGCCGGCCGGCCGCGCCGCCTGCGCCGCGACACCTTCACCCGCAACCTGGTCAGGGAGCACGCGCTGACGGCGCACGATCTCATCTACCCGGTGTTCGTGCAGGAAGGCGAGAAAAAGCGCGACGCCGTGGCGTCGATGCCCGGCGTGGATCGCCTGAGCCTCGACCTGCTGCTGCCGGTGGCCCAGCAGTGCGTGGAAGCCGGCATTCCGGTGATGGCGCTCTTTCCCGTGATCGACGCCAGCCTCAAGACGCCCGCGGGCGACGAGGCCTTCAATCCGGACGGGCTCATTCCGCGCGTGGTCGCCGCGCTCAAGTCGCGCTTTCCGGAGCTCGGCGTGATGACCGACGTGGCACTCGATCCCTACACCAGCCACGGGCAGGACGGCCTGCTCGACGACAGCGGCTACATCCTCAACGACGCCACCGTTGAAGTTCTGGTGAAGCAGGCGCTCACACAATCGCAAGCCGGCGTCGACATTGTGGCGCCGAGCGACATGATGGACGGCCGCATCGGCGCGATCCGCACCGCGCTGGAAGCCCGCGGCGACGTCCACACCCGCATCATGGCCTACAGCGCCAAGTACGCGAGCGCCTTCTACGGCCCGTTCCGCGATGCCGTGGGCTCGGCCGCGACGCTCGGCAAGAGCAACAAGAAGGTCTACCAGATGGACCCGGGCAACAGCGACGAGGCGCTGCGCGAAGTGGGCCTGGATATCGCCGAAGGCGCCGACATGGTGATGGTCAAGCCCGGCATGCCGTACCTGGACATCGTGCGCCGCGTGAAGGACGAATTCCATGTACCGACCTTCGCCTACCAAGTGAGCGGCGAATACGCAATGCTCAAGGCCGCGGCCCAGAACGGCTGGCTCGACCACGACGCGGTGGTGCTCGAAAGCCTGCTTGCCTTCAAGCGCGCCGGCGCCGACGGCGTGCTCACCTACTTTGCGCTGGACGCCGCGCGATTGCTACAAAAACAATAGCGCATGCGCATCTTCGAAATCGACCGCTCGCGCGTGAGCGAGCATCCGGCGCTGGCGCCTCTCGCGCTGCCCGGGGCCTGCGCCGCCCAAGGCTACCTCTGGATTTCGCTCACGCGCGAGGAATTCCGCGCCTCGTTGCCCGAGGTCCAGCAGATCCTGCAGTCGCTCTGCCTGACACAGCTGGTCGACCTGCATGTGGCGGACCTGCTCAACGACCAGTTGCCGTCGCACTACGACTACACCTCGCAATACGACGTGCTGGTGTTCCGGCGCCTCTCGAGCGGCCCCGGCCAGGCGGCACTGGGCAACGGCAAGGGCACCACGGGCGGCGAGCCGCCGCTTCCCGCGCCATTGCGCCGCGGTCCTCCGGTGCTTCGGCGTGTCGATACCCGCCCCGTGGGCTTCGCGCTGTTTGACCGCGTACTGCTGTCGGTGCACCCCGAGGACGGCGCGGTGCGCGACGCCTTTGCCGCCCG
>DATMSN010000370.1:0-3376 GCA_035565375.1 Duganella sp.
GCTGGGCCTGGAGATGGCGCTTAACATGATCGTGTCCGGCACGCCGGTGGCGTCCGACAAGCTGGCCGGCACCGCCTTGTTCGACGAGGTGTTCGCCGCCGACGCCGATCTGCTGGCGTCGGCGATCGCCTTCGCCGGGAAGATCGCCGACGCGCGGCCGCTGCCGAAGGTGCGCGAGCGCAAGGTCGACTACCCGAACCACGAAGCGTTCCTGCAATTTTCGCGCAACACGGTCAAGGCCATGGCCGGCCCGTTCCCGGCACCGCTCGAATGCGTGGAGACGGTGGCCGCGTCGGTGACGATGAAATTCGAGGACGGCATGAAGTTCGAGCGCGAGCGCTTCATGCACCTGATCCAGACCACCGAGTCGAAGGCGCTGCGGCACGCGTTCTTCGCCGAGCGAATCGCCAGCAAGGTGCCGGACGTGCCGGCCGACACGCCGGTGCGCGCCATCAAGCAGGCGGCCGTGGTCGGCGCCGGCATGATGGGCGGCGGCATCGCGATGAACTTCCTCAACGCCGGCATCCCCGTCATGCTGCTGGAGACCAAGCAGGAGGCGCTCGACAAGGGCCTGGCGACGATACGCAAGAACTACGAAAGCACGATGAAGAAGGGCAAGCTGACGCAGGAGAAATTCGACCAGCGCATGGCCCTGGTCGGCGGGACGTTGGCCTATGACGACATCGCCGACGCCGATATCGTGGTCGAAGCCGTGTTCGAGGAGATGGGCGTCAAGGAGGCGGTGTTCCGCCGGCTCGACGCGGTGATGAAGCCGGGCGCGATCCTGGCCACCAACACGTCGACCTTGGATGTCGACCGCATCGCCGGCTTCACCGGGCGTCCGCAGGATGTGATCGGCACGCACTTCTTCAGCCCGGCCAACGTGATGAAGCTGCTCGAGATCGTGCGCGGCGCCAAGACCGGCAAGGACGTGCTGGCGACCGCGCTGGCCCTGTCGAAAAAGCTCAAGAAAACCGGCGTCGTCTCCGGCGTGTGCGACGGCTTCATCGGCAACCGCATGATCGAGCAGTACAGCCGCCAGGCCGGCTTCCTGCTGGAGGAGGGCGCGCTGCCCGAGCAGGTCGACAAGGCGGCGGAGAAGTTCGGCTGGGCCATGGGCCCGTTCCGCATGGCCGACCTGGCCGGCAACGACATCGGCTGGGCCATCCGCAAGCGCCGTTACGTGGAAAAGCCGGAGATCAGCTATTCACGGACCGCCGACCTGCTGTGCGAAATGGGCCGCTACGGCCAGAAAACCGGCGCCGGCTGGTACGACTACAAGCAGGGCGACCGCAAGGCCTACGCGAACCCGCGGGTCGACGCGATGATCGTCGCCCATTCGGCCGAGCTCGGCATCACGCGGCGCAAGATCGGCGACCAGGAGATCGTCGAGCGGCTGGTGTACGCGCTGGTCAACGAGGCGGCCAACATCCTCGAGGAGGGCATCGCGCTGCGCGCCTCCGACATCGACATGGTGTATCTGACCGGCTACGGCTTCCCCTTGTTCCGTGGCGGACCGATGTTCTACGCCGACACCGTGGGACTGCCCAACGTGCTGGCGGCGATCAACAAGTACGCGCGGGGGCACCACGGCGAGGCCTGGAAGCCGGCGCCGCTGCTGGTCCGGCTGGCCGCCGAGGGCAAGGGTTTCAACGGCTGACGCCCGTCAACGTTGTCGGATGTTCACATGCCATAAAGAAAATATAGTGGCATGTGAGCATTTGTCTTGAAACGCCGCTATAATCCCGGAAAGCACAACTTTCATCGAAGCCCTAAAAAACGGTTCGAGTCGCAGCGTGAACAACCGGCATCCCCATCGATGCCCCACGTTACAACCCAACTTTCCCATTTTTTAGAGGCATACATGAAACGCACCATCCTCGCGGCAGCACTCGCCATCAGCGCCTTGTCGGCCGCCCAGGCGGCCAGCATCAACGGCCTGGCCAACACCGGCACCGGTGCCGGCGGCACGGCCGACAGCCACTACACCCTCAGCGCCGCCAGCAGCGACACCGCGATCTCCGGCACCGCCCCGATCGTCACCTACGACAACCAGTGGCCGATCAACCCATGGATGGCCAACGACGGCGTTTCCAAGTGGATCACGCCGACCGCCAGCCAGGCGCAAAGTTTCGATGCGGGCAGCGCCGGCACGTACACCTATTCGCTGTCGTTCGACCTGAGCGGCTTCAATGCCGACACCGCCAGCTTCAGCGGCCGCATGGCCGCCGACAACGCGGTGTCGGTCATGCTCAACAACCTGCTGATCTCCGGCGCCAGCGGCTTCACCGGCTGGAGCGGCTTCGCCTCGAACGGCGGCTTCGTCGCCGGCGTCAACCAGCTCGACTTCGTGGTCACCAACTGGGCGCAAAACGGCGGTAATCCGACCGGGTTGCGCGTCGAGTTCACCGGCAGCAACGTATCGCCGGTGCCGGAACCGGAAACCTACGCCATGCTGCTGGGCGGGCTGGGACTGGTGGGCGCCATCGCGCGTCGCCGCAAGACAAAATAACTACAAGTGGGTTCAGCATTGGCCGCCAGCGATGGCGGCCTTTTTTCGTCCCGCTTTTCGTTGCGCTACGGGGCGCCGCAGTTGTTGGTGGCGGCGCGTCCGTTAAAGCGGTCCTCGACCCAGGCCGGCAGCAGCTTGGCCGCCTGTCCCACCACGGCCTCGTGGTCCAGCCCCGGGAATTCCTGGTAGTCGACCGCCGAGCCGGCGCCGCACAGTGCCACGCGCTCGCGCTTGGTCAGCACCGGTGGAGTGGTGGTGTCCGCCAAGCCCTGGTAGATCTTGAACGGCATCGATCCCTTGGGGGCGAAGTTATCGACCGCCGTCATCGCCGTCCACCACGCCGAGCCCGGGGCCAACGCGCCCGGCACGTAGGCGTCCTTGACGCCGGCAGCCGCGTTCCAGACGTCGAAACAGCCGCTGGCGAGCACCGGCAGTTGCTCCATCGCGTCGGGTGTCAGGAAATCGCGGTATTTCAGCTGCGGGAAGTAGGCCTGGATGCCGGGCAGGGTCGAGATCACGTAACCGGCGTTCTCGGTGCTGGTCATCGAATTCAAGGTCAGGTCCTTGATGCGCACGGCCGGCGCCATCAGCGCCGCGCCCAGGCCGGTGAATTCCGGCGCGTAGGTGGCGGCGATGTTTTCCGCCCACATCGTGGTCTGGCCGCCCTGCGACCAGCCGTACATGACATAGCGGCGCGAGGCGTTGGCCTCGCCGAACTTCTGCGCCACCCGCAGCATGTCGAGCGAGGCGCGCGCGTTCGGCTGGCCCGCCATGTAGAAGGCCGGGCCGGGCAGGCCGAGTCCCGGATAATCGCTCATGACCACCACGTAGCCCTTGGCCAGCAGCGCCTCCAGCGCCGGCGCG
>DATMSN010000371.1:0-2736 GCA_035565375.1 Duganella sp.
GCGCGCCAGCTCGGCGCGCTGCTGGGCGGCGCCGGCTTCGACGTCACCGTCTCCGACCACATCCGCTACGATATCTGGTACAAATTGTGGGGCAACATGACGCTCAACCCGGTGTCGGCCCTCACCGGCGCCACCGCCGACCGCATCCTCGACGATCCGCTGGTGGCCGAATTTTGCCGCTCGGCCATGCGCGAGGCGGCGCTCATCGGCGAGCGCATCGGCTGCCACATCGCCGAGACGCCGGAGCAGCGCCATCTGGTCACGCGCAAGCTGGGCGCTTTCAAGAGCTCGATGCTGCAGGACGCCGACGCCGGCCGCATGCTGGAACTGGACGCGCTGGTGGGCGCGGTGCGGGAAATCGGCCAGCGGTTGCGGCTGTCGACGCCCAACATCGACGCCCTGCTCGGCCTGACCCGCCTGTTCGGCCGCGTGCACGGGCTGTATCCGCTGTAGATCGCCACGCGGAAAGAAGGACGCCAATCCGGCGTCCCGGTCCGCCGGCGCCCTCGCCGGGCGCCGAAACGGCGCGCTTCACATGCCCAGCGCCAGGCGCGTACCGAGGATGCTGAACACCTGCTGGCGCAGCTCCCCCGGGCGCCACAGCAGGCCGCCGGCGATATTGTCGCGGCCGAGGAAGTTGAACTGCATCTGCAGGCCGCGCGTGTCATCGGTGCTGCCGAGCAGATTGGTCAGCGTCGGCCCCAGCAGGCTGACGAACGAGATGCCCTCGAGCGGCACCGGCGTCAGGCCCGTCAGCAGCGGCACCGACAAGGTGCCGGCGAGCTTGAACAGCGACAACTCGACGGTGTCCACTTGCCGCGCCTGCGCCATGAGGGCCGACAGCTCACCCGCCTTGAGCGCGTCAAGGTCGGTGTAGCGATAACGCAAGGTCCCCAGCAGCGTCAAACCGTACGGGCTCTTCAATAACAAGTTATAGACAATCTCATCCATTACAACCTCCATAGGTTAAAGTCACCGCAACCATGCCCGCCTCACGAGCGGGCCAGGGTTTCAGCTTACCGAGCCGGGCGTGCCGCGCCATGATCAGATCGACATTTGCGCGATATTGATTCGTCATCGGCGGGTCACAATCGGCGCGTAAGCTGTGCCCGGTCCACACCGAGGAGCATTGCGTGAAATTGAACGAACAGGATTTGCTGGAGCGCGTGCACCGCGAGCTCACCGACAGCTACGACGAGGAACTGGAGATGGAACTGGAGGACCGGGAAATCGACCCGGTCACCAAGCTGGTCATCGAGACCGAGCGCAGCGAGGCGGCCAAGGCGGCGCGCCGCCATTACTTCCGCGAACTGTTCCGCCTGCAGGCGGAGCTGGTCAAGCTGCAGGACTGGGTGGTCCACACCGGCCACAAGGTGGTGATCCTGTTCGAAGGCCGCGACGCCGCCGGCAAGGGCGGCGTCATCAAGCGCATCGTGCAGCGCCTCAATCCGCGCGTGTGCCGCGTCGCCGCGCTGCCCGCACCCAACAACCGCGAGCGCACGCAATGGTATTTCCAGCGCTACGCCTCGCACCTGCCGGCCGCCGGCGAGATCGTCCTGTTCGACCGCAGCTGGTACAACCGCGCCGGCGTCGAACGGGTGATGGGTTTCTGCAGCGACGAACAATACGAGGAATTCTTCCAGACCGTGCCCGAGTTCGAGCGCATGCTGGCGCGCTCGGGCATCCAGCTGATCAAATACTGGTTCTCGATTTCGGACGAGGAACAGAACGCGCGCTTCCTGGGCCGCATCCACGATCCGCTCAAGCAATGGAAGCTGAGCCCGATGGACCTGGAGTCGCGCCGGCGCTGGGAGGAATACACCAAGGCCAAGGAAATCATGCTCGAGCGCACCCACATTCCGGAGGCGCCGTGGTGGGTGGTGCAAGGCGTGGACAAGAAAAAGGCCAGGCTCAACTGCATCCACCACCTGTTGCAGCAAATGCCCTACGTCGAAGTCGAGCATCCGGCGATCGAGCTGCCCGAGCGCGAGTACCACGACGACTATGTGCGCCGGCCGGTGCCGTCCGAAATCATCGTTCCCGAGATATACTAGGCGCACCATTCTCCAACTGGAGCGAACATGTCCCTCGGAACCATCACGCCCATCCTGCGCATCTTCGACGAAGACAAGGCGCGCGAATTCTACGTCGATTACCTGGGCTTCTCGATCGACTGGGAGCACCGTTTCGAGCCGGGCATGCCCCTGTATCTGCAGGTGTCGAAGGACGGCTGCGCGCTGCACCTGAGCGAACACCACGGCGATTGCAGCCCCGGCGCCGCCGTGCGCATCGTCACCACCGCCATCGACGCCCTGCACGCCGGGCTGGCGGACAAACAATATAAATACGCCCGCCCGGGCATCGAAACGGTGCCATGGGGCGGGCGTGAAATGTCGATCAAAGATCCGTTCGGCAACCGGCTCACGTTCGTGGCCGCCGACGAGGCGGAAGTGAGTCCCTGAACCCATCCACGGACATCAAGCGGTCTCGCCCCGTGGAGCGGCGTCGTCCCGCGCGATCGCCTCGGCTTGCAGGCCCATCGGAAGCTGGGTGCCCAGCAGGCTGAAAATCTGCTCGCCCAGCTGCCCCGCCCGCCAAACCAGGCCGCCGGCGATCTCCTGGGAGTCGAGCAAGTTGAACAGCAGCCGCAGCGGGCGCGCGGGATCTGTGCCGTTGAGCACGACCCCGATGGACCCGGCCGGCGTGGCCAAGACGACGCCGGCCACCGGCACGGGG
>DATMSN010000372.1:0-3847 GCA_035565375.1 Duganella sp.
CCGCCGGCGCCCAGGACGCCCAACCCGCCGCCGCCGACATCAAGACCGTCGTCGTCCAGGGCCAGCGCGCCGCCCAGCAATCGGGCATCAAACGCAAGAAAAACGCCGCCACCGCGATGGATTCGATCGTCGCCGACGATGTCGGCGCCTTCCCGGACCGTAACATCGGCGAGGCCATCTCGCGCATCGCCGGCGTCGCCCTCGACCGCGGCGACTTCGGCGAGGGAGTCAGCGTCGCCATCCGCGGCAACAGCGCCGACCTGACCCGCGTCGAGATCGACGGCCAGGGCGTGCAATCGGCCGGCGGCACCGACATGAACGGCGGCGGCAGCGGCCGCGGCGTCGAATTCCGCTCGCTCTCGGCCGACCTGATCAAAAGCGTCGACGTCGTCAAGGGCGCCACCGCCGACATGACCGAGGGCTCGCTCGGCGGCGGCATCATCATCAAGACCCGCACCAGCCTGGACTTCAAGGAACCGTTCTATTCGCTGCGCCTGGCCGGCTCGCAAGGCTCGCTGAACAAGGAGTGGTCGCCCGACACCAACCTGATCCTGACGCGCAAATTCTTCGACAACCGCTTCGGCGTCATGCTCAACGCGTCAACCTCGCGCATGGTCAACGAGGCGCACTCGTCCGAAATCGCCACCACCCGCAACGCCGGCTACGCCCGCAACGTCGATTTCGACAACTCGCCCAACAAGACCTTCACCTACCAGCCGGGCACCTTGTCGCCGAACGACCCGGCCAGCACCGCGCCGACCTTGCGCTCGCCGCTGACGGCGGGCGGCTTCTTCGACCACGCCTCGCCGGCCGACATCCTGACCAAATCGGCGGCGGCGCAGACCAAGGCGGCGTGCTACGCGGCCTTCCCGGCGCTGACCACGGCGCAGGCCAATGCCATCAACGGCAACACCGCGCGCAACGCCGCCATCAACGCCCGCGGCAACGAGCTGCTGAGCTGCCTGAACCAGTGGAACGACTACACGCCGTCGCTGGTGCGCTTCCTCGAGAAGCGCCAGGAGGACAAGCGCGGCACGGTCGACCTGCGCTTCGACTTCAAGGTCAATCACAAGCTGACCGTGTACGGCAAGGTCAACTACGCGCGCCGGGAAGTCGACGACAACAACCAGACCTACGGCCTTGGCGGCCTGAACACCAATCCGGCGACGGCCTACAGCCCGACCTACCAGGGGCCGACCTATACCGACACGTCGGCCGGCGTGCGCAGCGCCGTGCCCGGCTCCGGCTACTACCTGTACGACGGCGCCAGCTACCGCGCCAACCAGTATCCGGCCACCGGCGTCGTCGCCAACGTCGACCCGCGCTCGGTGGTGGTCGACGCCAACCATCACGTGACGCAATACACGATCAGCGACGCCAACGTCAACACCGACCAGATCCACAACGTCATGAAGACCACGGACCGCTACTTCCAGACCGGCGGCGTGTACAAGGACGGCGGCTTCGTGGCCGAGTTCTTCGCCGGCGACGCCCGTTCCACCTGGCAGCGCGGCGACAAGCGCACCAACTGGAGCTACAACTACGGCCCGACGACGATGAAAGTGCTGCCGAACGGCCTGTGGACCTACGAACAGCCGGCCGGCAGCAGCTTCAACCAGGCCGATCCGACCATTTACGCGCAGGTGCGCCCCGCCGGCACCGATACCAAGGCGGTCGACGCCGGCCCGAAAGGCCCGTACGTGCCGGCCTACACCATCAACCAGCAGCCGCTGATGACGCAGGCGCCGCAGATCTCGTTCACGCCGAGGATGGCCGAGACCGAGGAGCGCACCGCCAAGGCCGACTTCAGCTATGCGCTGGGCGAGAAGGTGCCGTTCTTCCGCCGCGTCAAGAGCGGCTTCAACTTCCGCCAGACCTCCGGCAGCAGCTGGGGCGCCGGCGGCTCGACGGTGCAATCGGCCGTCGGCGAGTTCGGCAAGCCGGGCTACGTGCCCGCCGTGATACTGCCGAGCGCCAACGTGCGCAGCTTCTTCTCCGGCTGCACCGACACCCCCGGTTCGCTGGGACCGGGCGGCAAGCCGTGCGCGACGGGTTACGTGCCCAACACCGACCCGGCCTCGGCGCGCTCGGGCAATACCTATATGACGCAACAGCAGTTCCTCGACATCATTTCGCAATCGATGACGCGGCCGAACACGCCGTTCTTCAACGGCATGCCGGACCGTCCGGCCGGCCTGATCAACGGCTGGAACCAGATCGACGTCGAAAAAGTCTTCACGCTGGTGGGCTCGCCCAACGTCAACTTCGACTGCGTCAAGCAATGCACGGCCAACGACGGCAAGGTCTACCAGCAGCCGGTCAGCACGTTCAAGGAGCGCAGCACGGCCGCCTACCTGATGACCGACTTCGGCATGGACGAAATCCCGTTCACCAACAAGCGCCTGCCGTTCGACATGGAACTGGACGGCAACTTCGGCTACCGCGTGGTGCGCACCAAGGTGCACGCGACCGGCGTGATGAGTTTCACCTCCATCATCAAGTCGCCCTCCTACGACCCGCTCAACCCGACCGCCCAGGGCGGCACCATCAGCGCGACCGCCAGCAAGCTGACCGCGCTCGACGCCAACACCACCGACTACCTGCCGATCCTGAACCTGTCGCTGTGGATGGTGCCGAACGAAGTGGTGTTGCGCTACAACCGCGCCAAGCAGGTCGCCCGTCCGCCGGTCAGCGCGCTGATCCCGGCCGGCACCTGCACCTACGACGAGCGCCGAACGGACGACGAGGAACAGTCCTGCTCGGGCACCATCGGCAACCCCGCGCTCAAGGCCCAGACCAACCAGAACCAGAACCTGGCGTTGGAGTGGTATCCGAACGACGATTCGTCGTTCTCCGTCGGCGCGTTCAAGCAAGTCGGCAAGGTCGGCGGCAGCACCGTGGTCGGCAAGAGCGCCGTCAGCCTGTTCAACGGTAGCGGGCTGGTCGATCCGCAGACCGGCCGCCCGCTCGACAACCTGGGCTTCGACTACCGCACCTACGAGAACGGCGCCAACATCACCCGCACCGGCATCGAGTACGGCAGCAAGACCGCGTTCACCTTCCTGCCGTGGAAACTGCGCTACACCGGGGTCGACCTCAACTACACCAAGCTGCGCTCGAAGAACACCGACCAGCGCATGGTCGACCTGCTGACCGGCGAGGCGCTGCCGCCGGTGGGCGAATCGAAGTACACCTACAACGCCTCGCTGTGGTACGACGACGGCGCGCTGTCGATGCGGGTGTCGCTGCAGGCGGTCGGCCAGAAGTTCAGCTGCATCGCCGCCTGCGGTGCCACCGGGGTCAACAACTACCCGAACGCGGCCGGCGGGCGCACCACGATCACGCCGTACAACCCCGGCTCGCCGAACTTCAAGAACGCCACCCGTTATGTCGACGCCAAGATCGCCTACCGCATCAACAAAAACATGGAGGTGTTCGCGGAGGGACGCAACCTGAACCTGAGCTCGACCACCAACAGCCAGGCCCAGTACGCCCCGTTCGCCGACGGCACGCCCAACCTACTCGACACCTCGTACGCCGGCCGCCGCATCATGATCGGCATGAACTTCCGCAACTAGGACGCTAGTCACCTTGCACCAAGGGGAAGCGGTCTCCTTCCTCTCTTCGACAGCCCGGCCGCCCACGCGACCGGGCTCTTTTTTTCTTGCCGTTATCGATATAATCGGAGCCATCTCAACCTGGAAAGACTTCGATGAAAGCTTTGCTTGTATTGCTGGCAATATCCGGGGCCGCGCTGGCCGACGATCGCGCCCTGCTCCAGTGCCGCGCCATCGCCGATGTGGCCGGCCGTGTGGCCTGCTACGACGCGATCCCGGTGGCCGCCGCG
>DATMSN010000373.1:0-4396 GCA_035565375.1 Duganella sp.
GTGCATTAGTTAAACCATTGAATTGATTGATTTTTAAAAACTGCGAAAAAAACGATCAGACAGGATGCACCATGTCAGTGCTTCATGACAGTGCAAAAAATGCGAGACAAGATGATTCCCTGGTTAGACAGCAACAGTCCGTTTCCCTATGTTTCCACCGCCCTGACCGAGGCTGACGGCGCCGCCGGACTGCTTGCAGCGGGCGCCGACCTGTCGCCTTGGCGGCTGTTGCAGGCTTATCAGCGCGGCATTTTTCCCTGGTATTCGGAGGGGCAGCCCATCCTGTGGTGGAGCACCGATCCGCGCATGGTCCTGCGCACGGCCGATTTCAGGATTTCCGACAGCCTGCGCAAAACGCTGAAAAAGATCGCGCGCGACGGCCAGCGCTGGGAAGTGCGTTTTGACAGCGCCTTTGAACAGGTGATGCGCGCCTGCGCCGCTCCACGCCGCGACGGCCCCGGCACCTGGATTTCGGAAGACATCATCGCCGGCTACACCGGCCTGCACCGGCTCGGCTACGCGCACTCGGCCGAGGTGTGGCTCGATGGCGAGCTGGTCGGCGGCGCCTACGGCGTCTCGATCGGCCGCATGTTCTACGGCGAATCGATGTTCGCGCGCGTGACCGACGGCTCCAAGATCGCGCTGGCCTGCCTGGTGCGCTTCCTGCGGCGGCACGGCGTCAAGATGATCGATTGCCAACAGGAGACCGGCCACCTGGCCTCGCTGGGCGCGGCGCCGATACCGCGCGCGCAATTCCTGGCGCATCTGCGCAACACTATTGAATTGCCGCAAATCACCGTGTGGGAACCCATTGCACCGCTGGCTCCGGACAGTTAAGCTAAAGGTGACAAGCGCCATCGGCAAACAGGCGCTATCATAAGGAACAGAACCTCGCCCTCGATAGGACGTGCATGACGCACCTGAACGATCTGCCTTTCGCGACGCTGCAGTTTTACACCACGGCGCCCTACCCTTGCAGCTATCTGGACGCGCGCCAGGCGCGCTCGCAGGTGGCTACGCCTTCCCACCTGATCAACGCCGACGTCTATTCGGAACTGGTCAAAAACGGCTTCCGGCGCAGCGGCATCTTTACATATCGACCATATTGCGACGGCTGCCAGGCCTGCATCCCGGTGCGCGTGGTGGTTGACCAGTTCGCCCCCAACCGCGGCCAGCGCCGCGCCTGGGCCAGGCACACCGACCTGCGCGCCGGCGTCGCCACCTTGCAATTTTCCGACGAGCACTACGAGCTGTACCTGCGCTACCAGAGCAAGCGCCACGCCGGCGGCGGCATGGACCAGGACAGCCGCGACCAGTACGCGCAATTCCTGCTGCAAAGCCGGGTCAACACGCGGCTGGTGGAATTCCGCGAGCCCGGCGGCACGCTGCGCATGGTCAGCATCATCGACGTGCTGTCGGACGGCTTGTCGTCCGTGTACACCTTCTTCGATCCCGATGTCGAGGGCGCCTCCTACGGCACCTACAACGTGCTGTGGCAGATCGCCCAGGCGCGCGAGCTGGGGCTGCCCTACATCTATCTGGGCTACTGGATCCGGGAAAGCCCGAAAATGTCCTATAAAACCAACTTCAAACCGCTGGAGGCGCGCATCAAGGGCGTGTGGAGCGTGCTGGACGCCTGATAAAATACGGGGGCCAACAACCAGAGCCCCCTCATGTCCGAAAAATTCCTGTACTCCCTGGCCCGTCCGCTGCTGTTCTCGATGGACGCCGAAGCCGCGCACCACTTCACCCTTCCCGCGCTCAAACGCGCCGCCGCGCTCGGCCTGACCAAACTGGTCAAGCAACCGGCGGCCGATCCGCGCACCGTGATGGGTGTCACGTTCAAAAACCCGGTCGGCCTCGCCGCCGGGCTGGACAAGGACGGCGCCTACATCGACGCGCTGGCGGACCTGGGCTTCGGCTCGATCGAGGTGGGCACCGTCACCCCGCGCGGGCAAGCGGGCAATCCGAAGCCGCGCATGTTCCGCCTGCCGGCCGCGCACGCCATCATCAACCGCATGGGGTTTAACAATGGCGGCGTCGACGCCTTCGTCGCCAACGTGCAAGCGTCGCGCTTCTACCAGGACAAGGCCGGCGTGCTGGGCCTGAACATCGGCAAGAACGCCGACACGCCGATCGAGCGCGCGGCCGACGACTATCTGCACTGCCTGGAAAAAGTCTATCCCTACGCCAGCTACGTGACGGTCAACATCTCCTCGCCCAACACCAAGAACCTGCGCCAGCTGCAGGGCGGCTCCGAGCTCGACGGCCTGCTGGCGCAACTGAAGGACGCGCAAGCGCGCCTGTCCGACCAGCACAAGCGCTACGTGCCGCTGGCCCTCAAAATCGCGCCGGACATGGACGGCGACCAGGTCAAGAACATCGCCGACGCGCTGCTGCGCCACAAGATCGACGGCGTCATCGCCACCAACACCACGCTGAGCCGCGACGCCGTGGCCGGCATGCGCCACGGCGCCGAAGCGGGCGGCCTGTCGGGCGCGCCGGTGTTCGAGCTGTCCAACACCGTCATCCGCCTGCTCAAGGCCGAACTGGGCGACGCCGTGCCCATCATCGGCGTCGGCGGCATCATGCGCGGCGCGGACGCCAGGGTCAAAATGGACTGCGGGGCGCGACTGGTGCAGCTGTACAGCGGCCTGATCTACGCGGGCCCGGCGCTGATCAACGAGTGCGCGCAAGCGGTGCGCGGACATTAAGGAGCGGGCATGCAAAAGATTCAACTGGGTTCCAGCCATCTGAACGTGACGAGGATTTGCCTCGGCACGATGACGTTCGGCGAGCAAAACACCGAGGCCGACGCCCACAGCCAGCTCGACTACGCGATCGAACGCGGCATCAACTTCATCGACACGGCCGAAATGTACCCGGTCATGCCGCGCGCCGAAACGCAGGGCGCGACCGAGCGCTTCATCGGCAGCTGGCTGAAGAAATCGGGCATGCGCGACAAGGTGGTGCTGGCGACCAAGGCCGCAGGCCCGAATCCCAACATCCACTGGGTGCGCGGCGGCAAGCAGAACTTCGACGCCGCCAACCTGCGCGCGGCGGTCGACACCAGCCTGCAACGGCTGCAAACCGACCATATCGATTTATACCAATTGCACTGGCCCAGCCGCAACGTGCCGATCTTCGGCGCCAGCGTCTTCGATCCGCGGCTCGAGCGCGCCAGCGTGGCGGTGGAGGAAACCCTGGCCGCGCTGGGCGAGCTGATCAAGGAAGGCAAGATCGGCGCGATCGGCGTCTCCAACGAATCGTGCTGGGGCGTGAGCGAATTCATCAAGCAATCGGAAATGAAGGGCTTGCCGCGCATCGCCACGATCCAGAACCTGTACAACCTGACGGCGCGCCATTACGAGACCAGCCTGCTCGACGAGACCTGCTTCCGCGACAACGTCGGCCTGCTCGCGTACAGCCCGTTGGCGTTCGGCCAGCTCACGGCCAAGTACCACGACGACGCCAACGCGCACGGCCGGCTGACGATCTTCCCGCCGACGTGGAGCCCGCGCTACCTGCGGCCGGCGGTGCTGGCGGCGGTCGCGCAATACGCCAAGCTCGCGCGCGACAACGGCCTGACGCCGACGCAACTGGCGCTGGCGTGGTGCTACGGCCGCTGGTGCGTGGCCTCGACCATCATCGGCGCGACCAGCCTGGCGCAACTGAAGGAAAACATCGACGCCTGCGACGTCAAGCTGTCGCCGGAAATCATCGCGCAAGTGGACGCCATCCACGCCAGCCTGCCCAACCCCGGCCAATAGAAGTCCATATCGTTCGGGGAGAATACCCAACGACCATCGGCGCATGACATCTTCTAAACCACGTAGGGCGGATTAGGCGGCACGCCGTAATCGGCCATGCATCCACCGCCGATGACGCATGCATGGCCGATTACGCTGCGCTAGCGCCGGATCAGAGCCGCCGACGGCACGTGACGGCCCAGCCCGTGTAGCAATGGTGGACCTGACCCCGGAGGTATAACCTTAGACACAATGGTTCGTTGGCGTTCAATTGTCAGGCTGATATGCTGTGCCACCACCACAGCCCCACGAGACCGCCACATGACCACACGCCACATCGCCACACCGCTGCTGCTGAGCACGCTGATCGCCACCATCGTCATTCCCGCCTTCGCCCAGGACGCGCCCGCCGACGGCGAGCTGCAGTCGGTGGTTGTCACCGGCACCTACGCCAAGAACCGCCGCACCATCGATTCCGAGTCGCCGGTCGACATCATCGGCGCGCGCGAACTGCAGGCCAGCGGCTCGACCGAACTGGCCACCGTGCTGGCCCGCCTGGTGCCGTCGATGAATTTCCCGCGCCCGTCCGGCGCCGACACCAGCGACGCCGTCCGCCCGGCCCAGTTGCGCGGCCTGTCGCCCGATCA